>JBARZW010000222.1:0-4034 GCA_049650305.1 Promineifilaceae bacterium (SeqCode) | reverse complement strand
CGTGTCCTTCACGGCCCTCGCCTATTGCTCTTTGAGGGGGATGTCCAGCGCGAAGGCGAAGTGATCAGTATCTTAGCCCGGCGGGCGGCCGCGCTTCGAGATGTCAGCCAGGGAACCGGAGACTGATCGCATTGTTGAGATTGTATTTGGTTATTTATTTCATCGCTATACGAAATATCTACTCTGCACCACTCACATTTACCTACGACATTAGCCCGCTATCATTTAACTTCTGAACTAGGATTTGGTATCGGTATTGGGGTATGCTCGTGTAACGAGATATAGTTCTAGTGTCTATGCGAAATACGTTTGCCGTTTCAGCATGATGGCTCGATGCAGCCATTGGTCTACCCGAACGGTGAGGCCGGAAATTGCAGTTTCACTTGTTTGTCCGCTATGACCGGCCCACCTACCACGAATCTTCAGGGAGCAGTACGTGATGAAAATTAAGATCGATAGAATCATTCTCGGAATCACCAGTTGCTATCTGGTCCGGCATGAGGGGGCCATCCTGATCGATGCTGGGAACTCCAACCAGGAAAAAAAGTTCGAAAGGGTTATGGACCGCTTAGGCGTACGGCCGGACGAGATCCAGCTGATCCTGGCCACCCACGGCCATATGGATCATATCGGGTCGGCGGCACAGATCAGGGAGATCACGGGAGCGCCAATTGCCATACACCAGGCCGATAGAGATTGGCTCGAGACAGGCACCATTGAGATGCCACCCGGCGTGTCAAGATGGGGACGAATGATGGCATCTATGTTTCGACCTGCATTATCCTTCTTCCGGTTTCAACCTGTCGCAGCCGATATCGTCTTCGGGGACGATGAATTTTCCCTTGAGGAATTTGGAATTCCGGGCAAAGTATTCCCTACCCCGGGTCATTCACCGGGATCAGTAAGCGTGGTTCTCGAGACAAATGACGCCTTTGTCGGGGATCAGGCCATGAATGGGTTGCCTTTTCGCCTCAGGCCTGGGTTGCCCATCCTGGCCGATGATATCCAAATGGTAAAAGCAAGCTGGCGAAAGATCCTCAAAATGGATCTAAAAAACATCTATCCGGGTCATGGAAAGCCTTTCCCGGCCGAGGTGATGCGGAAAGCGGTCCTATAGAAAGGATATACACACAATCTCGCCACGGGCCAAATTAGTTTCTCGCAAATTATTCTGGATTATCTCAATTCATAATCAAATTTCGCTGGGAAATCTCCCATTCTCCACAAGGCCTCAGGAGGTAGACTGTAATGGTCCAAGGTCAAATCAAGGATTAAAATTGAGGAACTCAAAATAAATTGGCGAGCGAGTGAACAAATTCCGAAGAAATACCAGGGCTTTAACCAGGCGAAGGCAATCAATTGAGCGCAGGAACGGCCGAATGCGTCGAGATGTTCTAGTGGAGTTCCTGTCAGTTCGAACGGAGCTTACGGCGAAACTTGCGCCGTATTAGGTATCAGCAACATTCATGCGTAAACGTCCGCTAAGGATTCGTGTCACCTGGACCAAGACTAGATGGGCCAAGCACGTAATCGCCATACAAAAGAATGTTCTCCCAGCTATCCGGACTGATGCGCTCCAGCAACGAGAGGTCAACACCAGCGCTTTCAGGGTCCTGCTCGAGAATGACACGACTTATCTCTTTAGCCTGCCAGCAGATGATGCAAGCCATAATCAGCGTAAGACAGCTCGCCGTAATCTTTTGCGCTTGCCACTCACGAGCCGTTATTTTCCCCTGCTTGCCATAAGCAATCTACCGAGCCAAAGCGTGCATTTCCTCGCTTTTCAATAAACCATGCCTCATCTGCTGGCGCAAGAGCGGGAGTTAGCCATGGCATTTAGGGATTATCCGAACGGCGCACATTATTGGCGCAGGCGTAAAGAATCGCTTTGATCTGGAAAGGGGTTAATTTGGGGTGTTTGGCACAGATTAACGCTACCAACCCCGCGATATGCGGAGCGGCGAAGCTGTTGCCAGTGGCCTGCATATAGCTCCGGTCTCTCCAAGCCACCATTACGTCAATGCCAGGCGCGCCGAACTCAACTGGCGGATCCGGATTATAGTAAAAAGTGAATGGATCATCGCCCTCATGGGCGGCGACCGAAATAACAGAAGAGTAAAGTGATGGGTAACTGGGGGTGAGGATGTTGTTGACGGCCGAAACGAGCATCACATTCTTAAAATAGGCACGGTCGGTGACCCTATGGAACATGGCGTAATACTCGTCCAGAGACGTGCTTAAGCTGAGGTTACATACCTGGATGCCGTTATCCACAGCCCATTCCAAACCACCTGCGAACTGCAGCGCCCTGCCGAGGCCGCCTTCGCCCAGGACGCGCACGCTGAAAAGCTCTGCTTCCGGTGCGATGGCATGGATGATGCCGGCACATGCTGTTCCGTGGCCAGTAAGATCTGATGGCTGATTCTCTTCGACCACTCGCAAGTAGTTGTCACTCTCCTCATCGTATTCAATCGCTACCCCGCCGCACACACTATCAGCTAATTCAGGGTGATCGTGTTCGATGCCGCTGTCGATAACAGCCACCCGCACACCCTTACCAGTACTACCATCCCATGCCCATTCGCGGGTTAATTCGCTCATCGGGCCGTGAAGAGATAACTCTCCGAGAGCGTCGCTACTGAATTGATCTGACCATGCAGGTCGCGTGGGATTGTTGGACATCGATGTGGGTATTTATCCGTTAAGCCTGGACTACAATCCTAACGAAAACGGTTTATCCGACGACCGTATTGGCTGAAGACATTCAGGACTTGAATGCAGGCCTGTCGTTCTGCCGAACCCAGAGAGGCGATGTCACTGAACAGCGCCGCTAACTCGTGCAGATCGGTCGTTGTTCCTTGGGCTGCGGCATCGAGTACAGCTATTAATTGCCGTGAATCACCTTCGATATTAGCCTTGACAAGCCGAACAAGGCTCTGTGCGAGGATTTCGCCAAGCTGGTTGTGCAGCTGGGCTTGATTGATGGCAATTGCCGCCTGTTGGGCAAATATGGTCAGTAGTTCGATGTCCTGTAGGCTAAATGAGGAAGCGGTATTCTTGTCTAGGACTTCCATCACGCCGATAACCTTCTCCCTTAGCAGCAACGGCACCGCCAGGATTGCGCTAGGGACATAGCCAGTGCTCTCGGCAAATTCCTGGTTGAAACGCGTATCCTGCTGGACATTGGATACGGCCAGTGGCTGGCCTGTCATAGCCACGTGCCCGGCGATACCCTGATTAATCGGAAAGCGCATGCCGATGACACTATGGCCGCCGGATCGATTAAAAGCAACCTTGAACTCTAACATCTGTTCTTTCTCATCGACCAGGGCGATAGAGGCAGCTTTTGCGTTCAGTATACGAGCTGCCGCTTCGATCACCGACTCCAGTAACTCCTGATCGGTGCGAGGTAGAACGGCGTATCCGCAGGCCTCGATAGCCTGGACAAGGTGTAGCAGCTGCTGGGCAAACCGGTCATCAGATGCAGTATCAACGTCATTCACGATGGATTCCTCTGAAAACGGTCCTAAACAAATTCCGTGATGCCCAATATCTAGTGCGAAACGTGACGGTGCGCCTTGAAAGGCATGGCCTTTTCTAGAGAACAGGTATTAGCGATAGATCAACTAATCTACGAGCCGGCCATCGGATGAGTACCCGTTGGCCGGCTCAGAGTTGTTCTGTCAGGTCAGATGCTCCTCGGAGCATCTAGTCGGCTATCTTATACGCTTCCGACGCTTCATCCAGATTGATCCTGAAGTATTGGCTAGCTGCGCTAGCTACAGCGCCGGCTTCGATTGCAGCTTCAGTCGCGGGAACCATACCTTCTTTCAACCCGTGTTGAATAACTTCATCCGGGCTCGAGGTCGTTCTGGGGGTGACAGCGCCGGCTTCGATTGCAGCTTCAGCCGCGGGAACCATACCTTCTTTCAACCCGTGTTGGATAACTTCGTCCGGGCTCGAGGTCGTTCTGGGGGTGACAGCGCCGGCTTCGATTGCGGCTTCAGCAGCAGGAACCATACCTTCTTTCAGCC
>JBARZW010000221.1:0-9267 GCA_049650305.1 Promineifilaceae bacterium (SeqCode) | reverse complement strand
AATACCTCCAGCAACCATGGCGCATGCTCCGGCTTCGCCAATCCATCCTGCACGTGCTTCGAGAAATTGCGAAAAAGCTGTCTCCAATACTTGATCAGATCGGCTATTGTTCTTCCATCATCACTTTCGGGAAGTTCGACCATACTCCAGTAAAGGCCGATCTCATCCAGAGCATCAATTAACCGCGTAGTCTCCAGCCAATCGGCGTGAGTAGCAGGACGCCGTTCCCCAGTCTCGCGATCCAGGACAAACATGGCTTCACCATCGATGAGCATCGTGCAATCACCGCCATTCATTTGCAAATCCCAACCGGGCCGGCGGGCTCCTAGGATGAAATCTTTGGGCGCCATTTTCAGAGATATCTCTACCAATTCTCTTGGAAAGCGAACGATGCGGGTGTCCTCGTTTACTTCTGCGCCGGCCTCTAATAGAAATCGCCGCCCTTGGGCGGTATCGATCCGCACGCCGGTCTTGGACAAAATCCGCAGCGTGCGTTCGTGCACCTGGTTTCGTTCATCTTCCGAAAGCACTTGCAGCAGCGTTCTCATTAATGATTTCCTTTATTCTGATCGTCGCCTGTAGATCCCATTCGCCTTTTTCTACCCTATTTCCCGCTCGGCTGCCCGAAGAATCCGTTTCAACTCCACCTGCTGAGCCTCCGCTAATGGCTCTGGTTCGTGATTGGTCAGGATCCACTCCGTTTTTTCTCCGGCTACTTCGATCGGATCCCGGTAACCTCCACCACCTTTTTGGGGCTGGAAAACTAAATCCGAAAATTCTAAGTTACGCATCTGGTCACGGGTATGCCGTAGGGCGAGATAATGTCCTCGCGGGCCAACTTCCTTTATCACATCCAAAGCGAACGCCTCTTGCCTGGTATCCAGACCAGCCGCAGCTACTCGAACCTGGTGGTAGAGCTCCGAGTCCAGTACCAGGTCCCCTTGGTTGAGTAACATGCAGCCTTCCCTTAAGCCAAACCCGCTGGCAGTCTCTGCCCCGCACAGCGCACAGAGCAACATGTTGGATGCCACTCCTGCCGCTGATTCCCAACTCGAACTATCAGCTCCACCTGGACCGACACCAGCCAGAGTCGGCACACCCCACATGTGGGCCAGTTCCACCCCTACTGGATAAAACATATCTGCCTCCCACGAGGATCCCAGGAATGCCCCTGTTCTGGGATGCATGATTCCGGGCATCATCGAGTGATAGACCGCGGCCCCGGGATAGGCCAGCTGGATCAAGACCAAAGCCGAGACCATTTCCGCGTCGGCAAGGGCGATCGTCCCGGCTATCGTTGCTGGCGCGGTCGATCCGCTTGTTGCCATGGACATGAAACCAACGGGCAGCCCGGCTTCGGCGAATACAAGCGCTGCCTCCATCGCATCATGGTCCTGGGCAAGAGGAGCGATGGTGCATATTAGGGATGATAATGGCGGTCGCGCGCGCATTGTCGCTTCGTCCCCAGCCACAACCCTGGCCATCTCTACGGCGTATCGTCCTTCGATTTCCCTGACCACGGTAGGAGTTTGCACATGCTTAACCGTGTTATTGAACGAAGCATCCAGTTCGTGTAACGGAGCCAGATCCCCATAATCTTGGGCGCTGACGATGGGCCAATAGAAGCCCATCGAAGATAAATAGTCTGTAACACGAGCCATATTTGCCACGTCCTCTTTTGATGAGGCGCGTCGCCGTCCGGAGGCGTTATCTACTGTTTCCGTCCCACAACCATCGGTGGCACAGTACATCGCCGTGCCGTCCAGAACTAAATCGAAGTCCGCCGACCGGGCACCCATGGTATAAAAGCGCGGCGCATGAGACAGTGCCTCGATCACCAGATCAGGCGGCAATTTGACGATTTGGCCCTCTAAATCAACATCGGCCCCATGCTCGGTATAGATCGCCAGCGCCCTTTTAGAGGGGCAATGAAAACCGATATCCTCCAGGATTTCCAAGGTCGCTGCTTTGAACTGAGCCAATTGCTCATCGCTCAAAATTCGCAGGTGGTAACTGGGACTGATGGGCTGTAGCGCCGGTGTTGGCATCGGTCTTTTCCTTTGCAAGTTGATATTGCTAAATCGTTCTGCATATTTTTAGCGCCGCTGAGTACCGCCTTGCATGCATCTTTAGGCTCCTCGATTAATCGTCAATATAGAGCTTCGTTAAGTCGCCGTAGCTCTCGACGCGACGATCGCGGAAAGGGAAACAGTAACCGTCGCGAACCTGATCGATGAAGGCCAGATCTACAGGACAAACCAGCACCTCTTCCTGGTCGTCGGCCGCCTTGGCCAGGACCTTGCCGTTGGGATCGGAAATAAAACTCTGCCCCCAGAAGTTGATCCCCTCGTTACCCTCCGGATTATCTTCATATCCGACCCGGTTAACGGCCGCGAGGAAGCAGGCATTGGCCACGGCGTGGCCGCGTTGCACGATTTGCCAGGAGTTTGCGTATTCGGTACCCGAAATCGATATTTCTGCCGGCGTGAAGCCGATGGCGGTGGGAATGAAGATGATTTCTGCCCCTTGCATCGCCGTTAGCCGGGCCGCTTCGGGGAACCATTGGTCCCAACAGATCAGAACGCCGATCTCGGCGTACCGGGTATGGAAGGCTTTATAGCCCAGGTCGCCGGGAGCGAAGTAGAACTTCTCGTAGTAGAGCGGGTCTTCGGGGATGTGCATTTTGCGGTATTTGCCCAGGTATCGGCCATCCGCATCGATGACGACGGCCGTATTATGGAAAAGGCTCCTCGCTCGCTTCTCAAAAAGGGAAGCGATGATCACGATCTCCAACTCAGCCGCCAGAACTCCCAACTGCTGCACAGTTGGGCTATTCTCATTCACCGGTTCGGCCAGTCCTAATAGACGCTTATCCACCACCTGGCAAAAGTAACGCGATTTAAAAAGCTCCTGCAAACAAACAATCTGCGCTCCCTCTTCGGCCGCCTGCCGGAGGAAATATAACGCCTTGTCGAAATTCGATTCAACATCCTCACCGCACGACATTTGAATCAAGCCCAGATTGACGATCCTGCTCATCCATATCCTCCTAACTACTGCCGTCCAATACGCCGCTGAAAGCAATATCCCCGGGCCTGGTCATCAGATTGATCAAGCCCTATCCACGGTGGCGTCGCGCAGGTTGGGGTTGGGTAACACAGCCAATCGCGCCGCCATGCTCTATGAGTGAAACGACGTCAATACCAACGACCTCTCTACCAGGAAACTGCTCGCCGATGATGGCTTTGGCCCGTTCGTCGTTGGCATTGCCATACAGCGGCACCAGCACTACGCCGTTTGCGGTGTAATAGTTTGTATATACCCCATCCGTCAGCGTCGCCACTCGCCAATCGATCTTGTCAGAGACCTGGTAAACGCCATTCTCCGGTATCGGCAATGGCACCAGCGTCAGCGATTTGCCCGATTCGGTCGTAGCGGCCTGCAACTCCTCATAGGCTTTCACGAACAGCCGGTATCGGGGATCTGATTTGTCGTCAGTCCAGTTGTATATCACGGTCGCTTCACCGGTGAATCGGGCCACAATATCTACATGAGAGTCTGTTGCGTCGCCCCATTTCTCGCATTCTCCCTGGCCTGCCCCAGACAACCAGATAAAATGGTTGACCCCCAGGTAATTGCTAAGGATCTCTTCTATATCCGCCTGGCTTAGTCCAGGATTGCGGTTATCGTTGATGATGGAGGAATCCGTAGCCATGAACGTGCCGCACCCATTAACCGAGACCGAGCCACCCTCCATCACCAAAGGGGGCACAAAGACCGGAAGCGATAGTTGTTCACCCAGGCGCGCCGAAACCTTGGCATCAAGCGGATGGTTGAAGCGGCCTCCCCAGCCGTTGAAGTTCCAATCAGTGATCGCCAGGTCACCCTGGTCGTTGACGATGAAAATCGGACCATTATCTCGCGCCCATACATCGTCGGTAGGGATGACGCGTAGGTCGATATTCTGAAGGCCCATGCCATTCTGATGGCCCATGCCAAAGTAGTTGAGCAGATAGGCGATATGATCCCGGTGTTGCTCGTCCGTGACGATGATATGGACCGTTTCATACCGGCTCAGAGCGCCGGTCATCGCCAGCCAGATTCGCTCCAAATTCAATTGATAACCGGCCTGAATCTGGTCGTGAGGCCACTGCAGCCACGTACCTTCGTGTGTATCCCATTCGGCTGCCTGGTAGTAGCCATATTCGCGTGGCGTTCGCTTATGCACCAATTGCTCCTGTACAAGGATACGCTGCCCGTTGCCGGTCCGGATTAATTCGCGAGTACTCACATCCTGGTTTCATGATACTCATCGCCGGTCGTCTCTGCCGGCAGCCGGTTGTTGCTGGGTGACGCAATGGATCGCACCGCCATCTTCCGTCAAGCTAACGGCGTCAATAGCGACGATTTCCCGGTCTGGGAAGTGCTCGCCGATGATTTTTTTGGCCCGGTCGTCGAAGACATTACCAAAGACGGGAACCAGCACTACACCATTGGCGACCAGGTAGTTACTGTAGGCGGCGTCAGTGTAGCGGGATTTCCGCCACAGGCTGTCTTTAGCAACCTGGTAAACGCCGTCTTTGGGCGCCGGCAAGGGAACCAGCGTCGGAGCTTGACCGGCTTCTGTCGTCGCTTCCTTCAACTCCTCTAAATGCTTGGCAAACATCCCGTAGCGCGGATCAGATTTACTGTCAGTCCAGTTGTACAGAACCGTCGATTCATTGGTAAAACGGGCCACGATGTCGATGTGCGAGTCGGTGGTGTCACCCCATTTTTCACACTCTCCACGACCCGCGCCTGTCAGCCATATGAAATGGTGTACGCCCAGGTATTGGCTGAGAATGGCTTCGATCTCCGTCTGGTTTTTCCCTGGATTGCGGTAGGTATCCATGATGGAGGAGCGGGTAGCCATGAATGTACCCCGGCCGTTCACCTCGACCGCGCCTCCCTCTAGTATCAGCGGCGGTTCGACCACCGGAATATCTAGCATCTCGCCGATGGCTGCTGGGACTTGATTGTCCAGTTCATGATCAAACCGCTCCCCCCAACCATTGAATGTCCAATCTGTAATGACCAAGTCGTTCTGGCTATTGATGACGAAAATCGGGCCGTTGTCCCGCGCCCAAACGTCATCGGCGGCGATTATATGATGTTCAATTCCATTGGGACCGATGCCGAAATAATCCAGTTGGTAGGCGACATGATCCCGTTGCCGCTCATCGCAGGTGATGATGTGGACCGTTTCATGTTGGTATAAGGCGGCGACCATCTTCAGCCAGGTATGCTCCTGCTTCATCTCGTATCCTGGCTCAACCTTGTTACGTGGCCATTGCAGCCAGGTGCCTTCGTGCGGCTCCCACTCGGCCGGCATGGTGTATCCTGAATCTACCGCAGCGCCCCTCATTTGATCTTCTCAGCTTCACTTTCGGCCGCTTCGAGGATGCGATCTAGTTCGGCCAGGACTTCTCCTGGCAGTGGCTGTGGGTGATGGGTTTCATTGATCCGCTTGACTTCATCCAAGGCTACATCTCGGGAATCACGGGGGTACCCTTCGTCGTCTCTCTGTCCAATAAGGCTGGAGAGCCGAAAATCACGGATGCGGCGGCGGGTGTGTTTTTGCTTCAGGAAATGGCTGCGCGGCCCAACCGCTTTGATAATATCCAGGGCCATATCGGTTTCGTCAAATTCAAACTCCCCCAGAACATCGAGGGCATGGTGGCAGGCCTCGTGATCCAGGATAAGTTGTTCCGGCCGCAAGATCATTGAGCCGCCCAGCATTCCCAGGTAGCCACAAACCTCGCTGCCTGCCAGTGGAATCATGGCCGATCCCAGACCGGCCGCAGCTCCTGATTGCCAGCCAATGTCTGGCGCGTCGCTGCCCACGCTTCCCCCAGTCAGGCTGGGTACGTTCCAGGCATGGGCTAGCTGGGTCGTGATGATGCCCATGGGCGTAGACAGATCGCTGATATAGCTGCCAGTACGCGGGTGCATGAGCGAGACATAGATGGAGTGAAAGACGGGCGCGCCGGGATAGGCCAGTTGAATCAGCACCATGGCGCTGATAACTTCCGCATCGCCGGTGACCAATGCTCCTAGCGGTGTAGCTGGAGCGGTCGAACCCATGGTAGTCATGGCCATGAAGCTGGTCGGGATGCCTGCCTCGGCATAAGTCAGGGCGCACTCAATGCCGTGTTGGTCTTGAGACAGGGGGGCGATGGTACAGATGTTGGCGCAGATTGGGGGTCTGTTCCGGCGCACTTCCTCGCTACCGGCCACCACCGTCGCCATTTCGACGATGTACGGCGCTAATTGGGCGAACGTCGTAGTGCCGCCGCGCACGTGCTTGAGCGTATTGGTCAGCCCGGCGTGGCATTCGTGCAGGGGGGCGGTCCGGCCGTGATCTTGGGCGCTCACCATGGGCCAAAAAAAGCTCACCAGCGGTAGAGCGTCGCTCACCCTGGCCATCAAGGCTATATCGGCTTTTCGAGACGGCCGTTGCTGGCGCGTCTCCAGGTCTATGACGTGTACACCACAGCCATCGGTGCACAGGTAGGAACTGTTGCCATCCAGTGTCAGGTCGAACCGCTCTTCGCGCCCACCGAGAACAAAAGATCGGGGGGCGGAGTATAGCGCTTTTTTCACCAGGTCAGGTGGGATGCGTACGATCTGTGTCGAATGATCTACAACCGCGCCATGATCGGCGAAAATCTCTAGAGCCCGGGGCGAGGGGAAGTGCACACCTATCTCTTGTAGGAGGTGCAATGTGCCCTCCTGCACCGTCTTGATCTGGGCGGACGTGAGCACGTCGACTCTTCGATTCGAACCAAAGGCAATGATATCCGGTGTTTCCGAGTACATACGTATCTCCAATATATTAGGTGAATTTCGCGAGATTACGATAGCTTCCGGTAGACGACACTGCGCATCCGCACGTCCACGCCTTTCCTCATTTATAGTTCCCGTAAATAGACATCCGCTTCTGCCACGACGGTTTCTATCTTCCCCGAGGCGCCATCGGGCAGAGGTGGAGGCTTGTGGTTATGTAAGATTTCCAGGGCTTCGGCGCGAGCGATTTCCAACACAGCTTGACCGGCTGGTGGCCACATAGGCACGTACTCGCGCCGGGTAGAATCTCGGGTTTCGCGTTGCGTCAGGTAGGATCCTCCGATGCCAACCCGCTCAATCAGCTCGGCTTGGAGATGTTCTTCATCTACCTGGACCGGCTGCAACATCTCTTCGGCCAGGCGGGCTAAATGATTGTCCAGGACCATCTTTTCCAACGATAGGACCTGGGCCGAGCCCAACAGACCCATACTGTATATTTCGTCGGCGCCTGCCAGCCGGGCCATGAGACAGTTCGCCATGGCCTCGTAGCCATACTGGGCATCCAAGGCATGGGATTTAGTGGAAAGACCAAATAGGTTGACAGGCAAGTTGTAATAGTGGGCTAATTCGCACAGGGCCATCTGCACACCAGCTAGATCAGCGCTTCCCCCATAACGACCGGTGTGCATGTCCAGCTGGGAAGCGCCGGCGCCGTAAATGATGGGCGTGCCCGGGTTGACGGCCTGAAACAAAACTAGTCCGCTGAGAACCTCGACATTGTGCAGCAAAATTGTGCCCCCCAGGGTCACAGGAGAGGTGCCGCCTGCCAGAGGCATGGGATAAACCATTATGGGTACCCGATGCCGGGCTAGCTCGATGCAGGCTTCGGTCATGGGGCCGTCGTGCATGAGGGGAGAAATGGTGCAATCTACAACGGAGAAAATCGGCCGGAACTCCTCACTGTTCGTCGCCGCTTTGGCCATTTCTATGATGAAAGGGACTTGCTCGGCATTCAAAACGCCGGTGCGCACATGTTTGCCGGTGTGAGTAAACGCCTGAGCGAAGTGGAAGATCGTGCGCAGGTGAGCCGGTACATCGCTGGCGGAGACGGTGACGTTGACGATCTTGACCATGTCCAGAGCGTCGCCAAAACGACAGACGCGTCGCAGATCTTCGGCGGTGCTATCGTGGCGTTCCCCGCTTTCCAGGTCGATCGCTTCCGTACCTTGGCTGTCAGTGGTATGGTGTGATGCCCGGCCGTTAAGAACCACGTCTCGGACCGGGTCTCGGGCCTCCAGTCGCACCACGCGGGGCGCTTGCGCCAGCGCCCACTCGACCACATCTCTCGGTAGGCAGGCCCAGTTGCGCTCATAATCAACCCGGCAACCCATTTTCTCGAGAACCTGAAGGGCTTTGGGCGTCTTATAATCGATCCCTACCCGCTCCAGCAGGTCAAGCGAGTGCACATGAATGCGCTCAATGTCATGGGAGGTGAGGGTGGCGTTCAACGATGGCGACATGGGTACCTCTACAGGGGGCTAGGGATGGGAGGCTGGGGATCGGAGCTTAACTATGCTTCCTTTCTAACCCTAGCCCCTGGTTTTATGCTTCCTTTTCCATTTCGCGACCTGCGGCATCGAGAATGCGAGATAATTCAACCTTTTTCGCTTCCTCCAAGGGTTCTGGTCGGTGATTTTTCAGGATCCAATCTGCCTTCTCGCGAGCCACCTCTATTGGATCACGGTATTTGCCTTCTGCGTTTAACTGGTGGGTCAACGAACGTTTCATGGCCTGGGGCATGTGCCTGCGTGTGTGTTTTTGGGCTAGAAAATGGCCGCTCGGACCAACTTTTTGAATCACATCCATTGCCAAGGTGTCTGGGCTTATTTCCATGTTCATGAGGGCATAACGGGCCCTGTGATAGATGTCGTCATCCAATATGATGGCCTCGGGGTATAGCAAGGTATAAGTTTCTCTCAGCCCGAGACCGGTCACGATCTCAGCCCCAGACAAGCCGGTCATGAAGGGATCTAAGGTTATCTCTGCAGCTGATTGCCAGGAACCGGGCTCGCTGCTGTCGGTGCCAAAGGCGCCGGCCATCGATGGTATCCCCCAATGGTGCGCTATCTCAACCGTGGCATATCGAGACTGGGAGTTGAGCGGGTAACCAACATAGGCGGCCGTCCGCGGATCCGCATGGGCGTGCATGATCGAGTGAAAGACGGGCGCCCCCGGTGCAACGAGCTGCATTAGCACGATGGCGCTGATGCACTCTGCATCGCCCATGACCATCGCCCCGGCCAGGGTTGCAGGAGCTGTCGTGCCTAGGGTGGGCATCGCCAGATAGACGGCCGGAATTCCAGCTTTCGCCAACAGCATCGCTCCCTCAATCGCCGCTTTGTCCTGCATCAAGGGCGCGACAGTGCAGATGACGGCCGAGAA
>JBARZW010000220.1:0-12305 GCA_049650305.1 Promineifilaceae bacterium (SeqCode) | reverse complement strand
TGGGACATGTTGATGACCTCCTTGTTCCGACTCCAAGTTTTCACTAATCCGGCAAGTGCTCAACCGACAGGATGGGTAGACGCATAGAATAGAGGCGGGTCAGGGTACCAATTAAGGCTGCTTGATCCTGGAGTTGACCGGTCAATGTAGTCACCGGCCGCTGCTCCGCGTCATGGTCAACGTCTATGGTCATACCGGCATAGTAATCGCACCAGCTCTCACCTACCGCACCCTGTACGCGGATCTGGTAGCTGACCGGTGCGTGCACCGTCAACTTTCGTGTGCCTATCTTCAAGCGGTTGCTCATATTCTGTACTCCTGCCGGTAGACACAGAGCCTCTGAGTCTGGTTCGTCATGAGCCCATGGCCCGTGTCAGCACCACAACTTTCATTATTGAGCACACCTGCAGCATAGCCGTTTCAACACGGAGGTGCCTGGGCCAACGGATGCAGAAAGGATGTAGACAGGATGTATCTTTGGGGTCTGTAGATTACTAGATTTAGTATTGAGCCGTTCAGTCAGACGGCAGAAGGCCGAGGGTCCTGGCTTTGGCGACGGCTTTGATACGGCCGCTGGTACCTAGCTTGGCGTAAATGTTGCTGGCGTGCCGCTTGACGGTCAGGGGGGAAATAACCAGCGTTTGGCCGATCTCTCGGTTGGAGAGATCCTGCTCCAGAAGCTTCAAGATCTCCAGCTCGCGACGAGTCAGTGGCTCGATGCTCGCGTAGGGATCGCCATACAACATTGGCGCTGCCGAATCAGGTTCCCTGAGACTGACGGTTGTGTCCTTCGTCTTTCGTCCATCGACCGACTTCGGTTCATCAAAGGCAGCTAGCACCTGGCCGAGGTACTCCGGTTCCACCCTGCGCTCAGCCAGTTGGTAGATCAGATTGGCCATCTCTGGTCCCAGGTCCACATAGGTGCGGATAAAGCCACCGGGTTGAGCCATCTCCATTGAACGCTCCAACGCCTGCAAGGCATCGTCCGTCTGACTCTGTGCCTGGTAGGCCAACGCCAGGTGGGCCAGGATGCCGATTTGGCGGTATACATTGTGGGTAGATTCGGCGCGAACCAGCAGCGCCTGCAACAGCCTCACCGCCTCCCGCAGACTGGCGTCGGTGCCCTGGGCGATGAGCACTCGGGCCTTGGTGACTATAGGGAGTTCGAGCAACACGAATGTGTAACCCTCCGCCATTTCTATAGACATTGTCTCGATCCAGCTGATCGCTGACTGCAAATCACCGTGGGCGATGGCCAGACGCACCTCCGCGGAATTGAGTTCATGGATTCGCTCTATAATCCCGATATCAAAGGCGAATCTACGTAGTGCGTCTAGAGTCTCATTTGCTTCGTTAGGCTTGCCTTGCGCGTGATGGGTAAGGGCCAGCGCGACCATGCTGTCAGATGTCATCATGTAATGCGCCGCGAATCGATGTTCAAATGCTAAACTGAAATGTTGATTGGCCGCCTCGAGCTGGTTCCATTCATAGTTTATTCGCCCCAACGCCCATTCGCTTACAGCCAAGCTGAACAAAAGTCTTGACTTGCTAGCTATCTGTTGTAGCTGGTTTAGGACGCGCTCAGCTTGGTGGAAGTTCCTTTCTAACATATGAATGTAGGTCTGGGCGTGGAGCACCAAGGCGATGAATGTGTCTGACTGTTTACTGGCCTCAACAAGGAATTCGTCCAATCTGAGTATCGCAGTCCTCGCTTGTCCCGTCATTTGATAGGCCAAGGCCAAGAACACGATAGCTGCAGAGCGAGCGTAAGCGTGCGCTTGGGGAATTCGGTGCTCGGCGTGCAGAGCCCTTTCCAGAGCCTGTTCGCCGTGACCACCCCACACGAGCACGATACTCCACAAGGCGTCTATTTCCCCCTGCAAGTCCCGAGCAGACTCGGCCCAGACGTCAGCATCGGCGCTCAGGCAAGCCTCTGCTTCCTGTAAGAGCGGTGGAATCCCGGCAGTCTGGTATCGAAGGTCCAGTACCCATGCTCTGGCCAAGATAAGGGCTGGTCGTCCCCTTACCGCCTCGTCCGGCAGCCGGTTTAGGTACCGTTCCAGTGTGGCCCAATCTTCACGGTTCAACAGATCGTGCCGGCATTCCTCGACCAATTGCACGGCTCCCTTCATGTCCCTCGCGATCAGAGAATGGTGCAGGGCCTCTCCGATCAAACCCATACCGGCAAACCAGGTGACGGCCCTTTGATGGAGCGTATCGATCTCCCGCTTACTTATCGCCACTTGCAATCTGTGATGCAGCAATTCCTGAAACAGATGGTGGTAGCGATACCAGTTTCGCTCATAGTCCAGCGGAATGAGGAACAAACCGGCGCGATCGATCTCTTCCAGTAATTGCTCGCTTTCGCCCAAGGTCTTGCCCGTGACGACTTCACAGAGCGGTGCGCAAAAGCGATCCAGGATCGACGTTCGCAGCAGGAATTCCTGCACCGTCGGGGACTGGCGAGAGAGGATCTCGGCCATCAAATAGTCCATCAGGTCGCTATGGGTACCCCCAAAGCGCTCCACAAAGGCCTCACGGTCAGCCTCGGCGCGCATGGAAAGGGCCGCCAGACGCAAGCTGGCGATCCAGCCCTCGGTGCGTTCTTCCAGGGTTGAGATGACCTCGTCGGGCAGTGACTGATCAACGGTCGCAGTAAGGAATGCCTGTGCTTCTCCGAGCGTGAAGCGCAAGTCTTGCGTTCGGATCTCGGTCATCTGCCGTCCGACTCGCAGCCGGGCAAGGGGCAAGTGTGGTCTACCCGGCCGGCCAATACTAGGTGCATCCGCTGCAAGCGGCTGCTTACCAGAGCCCCAACCAACTGGTGCACAGCCTCATCTTCAATCCGGTGATAGTCGTCGAATACGAGAAGGAATTGCTCGGGGAATTCGCTGATCTCGTTAATGAGTACCGTGGTCAGGTAATCCCGCGATGGCAAATGGGTCGCTCTGAGGAGCGCTAATGTTTCCTGGCAGGCTTCAGGAAACACTGTCTGAATGGCTGCGATAAAGTAATCCAGGAAGAGTACTAGATCGTTGTCGGTCTCGTCGAGAGAGAGCCAGGCAGCCGGTTGGGGGCAATCGGCCAGCCATTGGGTTACGAGAGTGGTCTTGCCATAACCTGTAGGGGCAACAACCAGAGTCAGCGGACGGTTTAGACCCTGATTTAATCGGTACACCAGGCGGGGTCGCGGGACGAGATCGTCTCTGATGCGCGGTTTGTATAGTTTTGTCTTTATCAGGGTGTAAGAATGGTCTTTTGACACAACCGCCCGCCTGCTATTATTTGACCCATATCTACTTATTTGGTGTCAAGTGATTATAACAGATGATCGGCGAACTAGTTGTCACTCTGTGTTGATCGGCCTGTATTGTGCGTTTATGTCTGTTTCAAAAATACGGACGGATTTTGGTGGCGATATCATGAAGTTTATCGAACCGTGAGGTCATTGAACCTCTTGACCTTAAGGATCAGAAAGGTACAAGGAATCAAAAAATCCTGGTACTCAAACCAGGATCAATAAAATGGGCGCGACAAGACTTGAACTTGTGGCCTCACGGATGTGAACCTCCAAAAACCGGGATCGAGTCGTTTATGCCATTCTACTCGTGGTAGAATCCTTTAACAAAGGGTGATTTTGAAAGGAACCGTGGGGTCTCATTTGCAGTGTTAATGTAAATCAGCCTCTCGGGGCATAAATGGTATATCTTCTCGATATTCTTCAGCCATCAATCCAAGTGTCAGTTTCCGATGATTGCGATTCCAGAGGATATTTTCAATTGATAGATTTAACAATGCTCAGTGCCTAGCAAGGATGATAAAGAATCTCATCTCAATACCAATAATCGTCTCTGTTCCTTTATGTTCAATGTCACCTTTTCTTTCATAGGGTGACATTTTCCCTTTTTAATTAATGGGTGACAGAATCGCTGAACAATAACACACGATAAAAATGTCCGCTCCCTCAAGGGGAACGGCCATCCCTTATTCTCCCAAGATGAACGGCGCTACATGGTCCAGGCGATCCGCCATGTCAAAGCGGCACTCATATCCACCGGCCATGGCTGGATGGATGCCAAGCCTGAGATTGCTCGGATAAAACCCAGCATCTATGCGGTCAATGAGGATGGCGACAAACCCGAAAAGCGCGCCTTCTGCGCCCAAAACGGACTTGAGTACGTCGTCTTGAAACGGCTGCCCAAGGAAGGATTATCTCGAAGAGAAAGCACCCTCCTACGTGGATTCTAAACAGCACTATAAACGATCTCCATGTGTAACCAGCAACCAGCTGCCAGCAACTTTATATGGAGCGAAGCTGTTTTTTACAGCGTAAAGTCCGCTTTAGGAACGCCTGATTAATTGGCCGCTATAGGCCGCATCTGGCCCTCGGTAGCCAAAGAAACAATTTATTATAGGGTGATGGAAAACACAAAGGATATCGTTGTATTTCCCGTCGATATCGGTTGGACTGACGTGGACAGCTGGGGAAGTTTATTTGCTTTGCTTGAGGCCAATGAGTCAGGGAACATCGCCAGCGGCCCCCATATGGCATTAGTTACTCGAAACAGCCTGATCTTGGGACAATGCAACGGTCGCATCACCGCCACCATCGGCGCAGAGAGCATGGTCAATGTAGATACGGATAACGCCCTCCTGATCTGTCCCAAAGACCGGGAACAGGAAGTGCGAGCCTATGTACACCAGCTACTGGCGGACGGCCGTGCTAGGTACCTCTAAACCCTAGTCACACCCCAATCAAACCTCTCTACTTGCTTTTGACATCTCGTCATTATCTGCTAATATGGTACGCGTATCATGTTACGCATACCATATTAACTATTTAGTGATGGTAAAGTAATACTTATGACCACAATTCGTGATGTTGCCAAAAATGCTGGCGTAGCCCCAATAACCGTATCCCGCGTCATCAATGATTCTGGCTATGTGAGCGAGTCAACACGAAAACGCGTCGAAGATGCTATTGAGAAGCTGGGATATGTTCCCAATATGCTGGGGCCAAGCTTGCGGTTTAAGCAGACTATGTCGCTCGCATTGGTTCTGACAGACATCACTAACCCATTTTGGACAACAGTGGCCCGCGGTGTTGAGGATGTCGCCCAAGCCAATGGTTACAGCATCATTTTGTGCAACACGGATGAGTCAGAAGCCAAGCAGGAACAGTACCTGAATATGCTTCTTCGCCGTCGCATTGACGGCATCATATTAGTGCCGGCAAAATGTGTGCCCGCGCCAATTTACACAATTCAACAACAAGACATACCAGTGGTGTTACTGGACAGGCAGATACCAGGTTTAGGAGTAGATATCGTAAGAGCGGACTCTGAGAGCGGTGCATACCAGCTTACAGAATACTTGCTGTCATTAGGGCATCGCCAAATCACAATGTTGGCCGGTCCTAAGACAGTGTCTACAGCAGTTGATCGCGTATCTGGATATCGCCGGGCATTGGCTGCTGCCGGCTTATCAGAAGAAGCGGCCGACATCTATTGGGGAAACTTTACGCTAGATAGCGGCCGCGAAATGGCTCGACGGGCTCTGTCCGCAAACCCCCAACTGACCGCGTTTTTTGCAGCCAACAATTTTATCGCCATCGGCGTTATTCAAACCTTACGGGAGTTAGGAATGGCTGTGCCTGATGATATTGCCCTGGTAACGGTGGATGACTTTCCCCCGGTATTCACGATTGATCCCTTCCTGACGGTGGCCAACCAACCGGCCCGTGAAATGGGCCAACAGGCAGCCAAATTACTCCTGGGCCGTGTGACTGGCGAGCTGGAGACTGAGTGCCAACATATCATTTTACCAACTCAGATGATTGTACGTGCATCTAGCGGTCATAGCGTGGTTTCCTGAGATTTGTTCACATGATAGAGTTATTATTTTCGGGTTTTTCGACACATGGGTGCTAGCAATATGACAAAAAGGGTCTTCGTCAGCGGTTGTTTCGACTTGCTGCACAGCGGACACGTTGCCTTCTTTCAGGAGGCCGCCACATATGGCGATCTGTACGTGGCCTTGGGATCAGACAAGACGGTCTTCGATTTGAAGGGCAGAGCTCCCGTCAACAGCGAGGATGAACGCCTCTTCATGGTCCAGTCCGTCAAATGTGTCAAGGATGTATTTGTCTCTCAAGGTTCCGGGATATTGGATTTTCTAGCGGAATTTTTGGCCATCCAACCTGACATTTTGATCGTCAATGAAGATGGGGCCACCCCAGATAAACAACAACTGTGCCGGGAATATGGCGTAGAATATCTCGTCCTCCGACGAGAGCCCCAAGCAGGCTTGACACCACGCTCAACCACGGCTCTGCGCACCGTTCACCAGATTCCCTTTCGAATTGACGTGGCAGGAGGTTGGTTGGACCAACCTTGGGTCTCCAAACACCACCCAGGCTCAGTGATCACCATTTCAATTAAACCTACCCTCCAGTTTAATGACCGGAGCGGAATGGCCTCTAGCACGCGCCAGGCAGCTATCGACATGTGGGGCCCTCGTCTACCAGCCGGGAATTATGAGAAACTAGCCAAGATCTTATTCTGTTACGACAATCCCCCGGGGACCGAGGTGATTTCTGGATCGCAAGATGCGATCGGCATCGTCTTTCCCGGACTGGCCAACGCCTATTACGAGGGGGAGTATTGGCCCGCAAGAATCGAATGGGTGGGAGATGAGCAGACCCTGCAATTTGTGGAAAACGCTCTTTATCTCGTAGCGCTCGGACCCCGGCATGCGGATTATGATGTGTTAGCCAACACGCACATTGATCGAAGTCGGGCCAAGGCATTGGCTGAAGCCACCAAAGCTTGTTGGGTGGCTATTCAACGAAATGACATCTCCGCGTTCGGCCACTCCATGAGAGCGGCTTTTGAAGCACAGATCGCAATGTTCCCCACGATGATGAATGATGCCATCACTCATCTCATAGATAAATACAAGGATATTGCCCTCGGATGGAAATTATCTGGAGCCGGCGGGGGTGGTTATCTTATTTTGACATCGGACAAACCGATAGAAAACGCGGTGCGAATCGTCGCCCGGCGTGAAAGTGATTGATTATAGAGGAATCAACATGAAAACAGCTCTCGTTTGTGGTGCAGGCGGATTTATCGGCGGTCACTTGGTTAAAAAACTGAAGAAAGAAGGATATTGGGTCCGCGGTGTAGACATCAAAGAGCACGAATTCGCACTAACGGCGGCCGACGAATTCCAGGTGTTAGACCTCAGAGATGAAGATAATTGCATCGCCGCCCTCTCTTTATCCGACGGAAATTTCGACGAGGTTTATCAACTAGCCGCGGATATGGGCGGCATGGGCTTCATTCACTCGGCCGAATGCGAAATCATGCATAACAGCGCTTTGATCAATATCCATATGATTCATAACGCTTCGAAAATGGGGGTGCCCCGCTACTTTTTCTCGTCATCGGTCTGTGTGTACCGGGATATGCAGCCCGGCGAACCGGAAATGACAGAAGCGGAGGCGATCCCGGCTAACCCTGATAACGAGTACGGCTGGGAAAAGCTCTACGCTGAACGTATGGCCATGGCCTACGAGCGCAATATGGGCATGATAGTTCGCATCGCGCGTTTCCAAAACTGCTACGGCCCCTTTGGGACCTGGACCGGTGGTCGCGAGAAAGCGCCTGCCGCTATCTGCCGCAAAGTAACCGAAATCGAAAACGGTGGCACAATCGAGGTTTGGGGAGATGGCACAGCCATTCGCTCATACACCTACGTCGATGACATGGTCGACGGCATCTATCTTCTCATGCACTCCGACTTAGTAGGCCCGGCAAATATCGGCTGTCCCGAATACGTCTCCGTCAATGAGTTGGTCGCAGCGGTCGCCGATGTGTCGGGTAAAACAGTCCATGTCAAGCATGTGGAAGGCCCTGTTGGTGTCATGTCCCGCAACTTCAGCAACGAGCGCATCTACACGACCGGTTGGCAAGCCCGAAACTATCTTATGGAAGGCATAGCGAAGACCTGTCCTTGGATAGAAAAACAGGTAAAGGTCCAAAGAAAAAATGGAATACGACGATGACCGAAATCGAATCACTACACAGCAATGCGAAAAATCGTCTGCTCGGCTCCCCGCCCAAGATTGGTATCCGGCCGACGATTGACGGTCGTCGTCGAGGCGTGCGTGAATCATTAGAAGAGCAAACGATGCAAATGGCCCTCGGCGTAGCCGATTTTCTCAGCACCAATCTGCGTCACGCCGATGGCTTGCCCGTCGAATGCGTCATCGCCGATAGCTGCATTGGTGGAGTGGCTGAAGCGGCGCAGGCGGCCGAAAAATTCGCTCGCGAAGGCGTTGGCGTTTCCATCACTGTCACTCCATGCTGGTGCTATGGTTCAGAAACCATGGATATGGACCCGCTCATCCCGAAGGCGGTATGGGGCTTCAATGGGACCGAACGTCCGGGCGCCGTTTATTTGGCCGCCGTAATGGCCGGACACGCCCAAAAAGGCTTGCCCGCTTTCAGTATATACAGTCATGATGTCCAGGATGCGGGAGACACCACCATCCCGGCCGACGTACAAGAAAAACTACTCCGATTTTCCCGCGGTGGCTTGGCTGTCGCTACCATGCGCGGAAAAACATACCTGGCCATGGGCGGCGTTTCTATGGGTATCGCCGGTTCCATAGTCGACCAAGATTTCTTCGAAGCGTACCTGGGAATGCGGGTCGAAACCATCGATATGTCCGAATTTAGCCGACGTCTTGAAGAAGGTATATACGATCCAGCGGAATTTGAACGCGCCCTGAGTTGGGTCAAAGATCATTGTCCGGAGGGGAAAGAATACAATCCACCATCAAACCAGCGCAGCCGCGAGCGAAAAGACGCGGAGTGGGAAATTTCTGTCAAAATGGCTCTCATTGCCCGTGATTTGATGGTGGGCAATCCTCATTTGGATGATCTCGGGTTCGGCGAAGAAGCATTGGGACGTAACGCCATTGTCAGCGGGTTCCAAGGGCAACGACAGTGGACGGATCACAATCCAAACGGCGATTTTCTGGAAGCGATCTTGACTACATCTTTCGATTGGAACGGCATTCGTCAGCCATATATCGTCGCCACTGAAAACGACGCCCTTAATGGCGTGAGCATGTTGTTTGGCCATCTACTAACCGGCACAGCTCAGATTTTCGCCGACGTACGTACCTACTGGAGTCCCGAAGCGGTAAAACGGGTCAGTGGCCATGCGCTAGACGGCCGTGCCAGTGGTGGTATCCTTCATCTGATCAACTCTGGACCGGCTACCCTGGACGGCACCGGACAGCAAGAACGTGACGGGCAGCCAGTAATGAAACCCTGGTGGGAGATCGAGCCCGCCGAAGCCATACGCTGTTTGGAGGCCACCACTTGGCACGCCTCAATCACGGAATACTTCCGTGGAGGTGGTTGGTCCACTCGCTACCGAACTCGTGGCGGTATGCCCATGACAATGTGCCGACTTAACCTCGTGAAAGGACTAGGCCCGGCATTACAAATCGCTGAAGGGTACAGCATTGATCTTCCGGATGAAGTGCACCAAGTGTTGGATGAACGCACAAACCCATCCTGGCCGACCACCTGGTTTGCGCCGAATCTAACAGCCAGCGGCTCTTTCCATGATGTGTATTCTGTGATGAGTAACTGGGGCGCCAATCATTGCGCCATATCATACGGGCATATCGGAGCAGATTTGATCACCCTGGCCTCCATGCTAAGAATCCCAGTATACATGCACAATATTCCCGGAGAAAAATCCTTCCGGCCTCACGCCTGGGCTGCTTTCGGCGCCTTGGACCCCATGGGCGCGGATTACCGGGCTTGCGCCAACTATGGACCTGTTTATGGTGTTTAGAGCTTTTCGCCTGACGGGCTATTGATGTTTAGACTATGATCACAGTCAAGCTATTCGGCAATTTACGCGACTATACTGCAGATTCAACCATTGAAGCAGCGGGGAATACGGTGCGTGAAGTGCTGCTAGGATTATGCGAATCGAATCAGGGCCTATACCAGGCAATATTTGACGGAGAGGCTTTGCAGCCCCACGTCCGGGTGATGATCGACGGCCGCGATATTGAATTAGCCGCAGGATTAGATACGACTGTGTCAGCGTCGCAAAGGATTGCAGTTTTCCCGCCGATAGCCGGCGGATAAGCAACGTATATAGAGGTAACTTGAATGGAAGGATGGGCAGGTAAGATACTGGATATTGATTTAACCAACGGGACCATAAAAACCATCCCGCTGGATATGGAAATGAAGAGATTATTCTTGGGCGGCCGGGGCCTGGGCGCCCGCTTGCTATGGGACTTGGTTGGGCCGGAGGTCGAACCTCTGGAGCCGGAGAACGTTCTCATTTTCGCTACCGGGCCGTTGACAGCCAGCGGAGCCCAGACCAGCAACCGCTTTTCTGTCACCACCAAAAGCCCCCTGACGGGCACGATTCTGGACGCCAACAGTGGCGGCTGGTGGGGAATGCGCTTCAAGCGCACCGGGCACGATGTCTTGATTGTACGTGGCAAAGCCCATGAGCCGGTCCTGATAGAGATCACGCCGGAAGGGGTTGTCATCAAGGATGCAGCCCATTTGTGGGGCCGGACCGTTTTTGAAACAACAGCCGCCTTAGGACAAAACAACAACAAGCGTAATGTCTTGTGTATTGGCCCGGCCGGAGAAAATCTGTCACGAATCTCGGCCATCATGAACGATGGCACCCGCTCGCTGGCCCGTGGTGGAGTGGGCGCAGTGATGGGCAGCAAGAATCTGAAGGCCATTGTGACCGAGGGTACCGGCAAGAATGTCGCCCACGACAGGGAACAGTTTAAGTTTATGCTGTATGAAACGGGCAAGATCCTGAAGCAAAGCCCGCTGACATCGAAAGCGCTGCCCCAATTCGGTACGGCCGTTGTCATGAACGTCGTCAACGAAATTGGAGCCTTGCCCACCCGTAATTTCCAGCAGTCCCAATTTGAAAACGCAGAGGCCATCAGTGGTGAACGGATGACGGATACCATTTTGGTCAAAAAACAGGCCTGCTGGGCCTGCCCCATCGCTTGCACCCGCGTCACAAAGACCGAGAGTATGGAAGGAGAAGGGCCGGAATATGAAACTACCTGGGCCTTTGGTGCCCAATGTGGCATTGATAACCTGGAACTGATCGCCGAGGCCAACTATCTCTGCAACGACCTGGGTCTGGATACCATCTCCATGGGCAGCACTATTGGCTGTGCGATGGAATTGGCCGAAAAGGGAATGATAAAAAACGACCTGCACTTCGGGCAGGCCGATAAATTGTACGAGTATATCGGCGACACCGCCTACCGCAGAGGGTTAGGAGATGAGTTGGCCGAAGGTAGCTACCGCCTGGCAGAAAAGTATGGTGCGCCAGAGCTGTCGATGAGTAGTAAAAAACTGGAGATGCCGGCCTACGATCCACGAGGCATGCAAGGACAAGGGCTATTGTACGCTACTTCTAACCGGGGTGCGTGCCACATGCGGGGCAATATGTTGGGGCCAGAAGTACTGGCATTGCCGCGCCTCGTCGACCGCTTTGCTACTCAAGGCAAAGCAGGCATTGTGGCCGTTCACCAGGATACGGCAGCGGTGGTCGATAGTCTTGTAGTATGCAAGTTTACTAACATGGCGGCAACCGAAGAGCACTTTGCCCGGCTGCTGACGGCGGTTTCAGGGCAAACGTTTTCGGCCCAGGATTTGAGCCAGATCGGCCGGCGCGTATGGAATTTGGAACGGCTTTATAACCTGCGCGAAGGATTTACGGTTGCGGATGACACCTTGCCAGATCGGCTGCTAAATGAACCAGTGGCCAACGGCCCCAGCGCTGGATTCACCGTCAATTTGGCGCCAATGTTGGAGGAATATTACGAGTTTCGCGGATGGGATTATCGAGGCGTACCCCTGGCGGATACGTTAAAGGCACTTGAATTGGACACTCTTTTATATGAGATGGGGATTGAAAAATGATTGACCAGAGGCTATATGAAGAATTTCGAGATGTAGGACGAGATATTTATGTCGGTGGCATGACCAGCACGCACGGTGGCAATCTCAGCGTGCGGGTTGGCAAGAATATCATTATCAAGCGGCGCGGCGCGCAATTGGGGCGCTTGAAACCGTCTGATTTTGTCGTGACGGTGCTTAACGGAGAAGATAGCGGCGTTACCCGGGCCAGCAGCGAGCTCATCGTACATCGCGCCATATACCAACAGACGAATGCGCTGGCTATTGTGCATTGTCATCCGCCGACAGCCGTTGCTATCA
>JBARZW010000219.1:0-3779 GCA_049650305.1 Promineifilaceae bacterium (SeqCode) | reverse complement strand
GGTAAAAGCTCTGCCGGCAGCGTACCGCAATCAGAGTGCTGAACATCGTCATGAAAGTTACCTCCTTTAGACTGCCTATCAAGACCGCATCCCAGACAACGGCTCGCGAATGAACGTGGAGCAGATCAGGTCATTCTTCAGACCACAGCCACGAGCAACTCGCAGACGATCGTAATACGGGATAGATGGCGTTCATCAGCGTCAACTGGTAGATCCCATCCCGGTAATGGATGCAAGGGCGAGCAAGATGTACTCGACGTAGAAAAGTGACCACAAGAACATGTAGAAGCGGGTAACGGCCGCCGGATCGGTTACATCCACTGACCGGCTTCGTGACCAGAAAAGGCCCACGATGACCAAATGGGCGACCAGGAGCACGACTCCGTCTAGCCCAGGCAGCAGGGTAATGGCGGCGATGATCGGGACCAGATAGAAGGCAGTCAGAATCAGGCGACCCATGCTGAATACGCGCTCAGGGCCGAGACGTACGGTAAAGGTGCGTATGCCGTACTTCCGATCGCCTGTCAGATCGGGGATATCCTTGTAGAGTGCTATTACCAGACCAAAGCCGAAGAAGAAAACGGCCAGGCCGGCGACCAACAACCAGGGGATATCGGAAGCTGGCTGCAACTCCCGATGAAAGTGCAGAAATAAGCCGACATTGCTTACGAACCCACGAACAAAGGCGACGCTAAATGCCGCCCATACCGGCCTGGTCTTCAAGTGCAAGGGGGGAAGCGAATAAATAGATCCAATCAACATGGCCAGGAAGATGGTTAGCAGAAGTATGGAGCTCTGAGAAGCCGCCAACGAAACAGCCAACAATCCGGCCAGGCCAACGATCCACCACCCCTGCCGAACCGAGAGATCGCCGGCCGCCAGTGGTAAGCTGGGCTTGTTGACGCGGTCGATCTCGATATCAGTCAGCTGGTTCAGCCCCACTATATATATATTTGCCGATAAGCTGGCGATCAGGGCAAAAATCAAAACTGCAAAACTGTCATCTTCTGAAGATCGGACACCGCCAGCCAGGATAAACAGGCCGGAAACCTGAAACGTGGTCGCGATAATCGTATGTGGACGGCAGAAGCGAATGAAAATTGCCAACTTATTCATGCTATGCGGAGGTGAAAGAGTATGGGTGTCATGGATCTAATAATGGTCGCCGAGGCCTTTCTCCCGCGATTCGGGCAGTCCAGAGTTCATCCGAAGTGACTCATGCCTCACTCTTGATAATACTTTAATAATACAAAAACCGCCCACCGCGATCTTCGGCAACGCTCTTTATGCGGTGAATGCGCGCTTCGTTGAATTCGATCCCTTTGCTGCCCCACCTGATGCCGAATTCGAGGCGGTACGAGTAGAGATCGGTCAGAAAAGGAAACCTACTCTGAATTGCAGCGCAACAGGCATCGCTGCAGAGAGGAGCTGACCTGCCAGTGTAGTAGCGGTTAGCATGCGTTTGGCCGGTCACTTGACAGACATATGGCGGGTCAAGAGATTGTTTTCTCTTGACCCGCTGATCCACTTACTAGATTGATATTCTCTGAGATGTTTCCGGTGGAGGTGAGTGGGGCATCAGAGCATACCGGTAACGAACTTGCTCTTTTTGAGTCCTCCTTGCTATGGAACGCGCCCGTTCGCGGATGGTGCCTGGATGAGCTTTCATCAAGCGGGTTGCCGCCGCAGTTGGAAACCATGGGTTCAAACGCGGTGACCGGCTATCAGCCGAAATGGCAAAAGAACCACTTCACCCAGCGAAAACAACCGATCAAGTTATCTTTGTCACCGGATCCGTTGCATCGGCCGCACGGCAGCTATCTATCTTCTCGATCAATGTCGCTATTGTCATATTCGCCAATATATTCAAGGAAAACGACGCCCGCGCCCTGACAATGTTTGCAATTTGCCATAGCGTTCGTCCCTGTCATTGAAGTCAGCTATCTATTTTCAGGATAACACCAGCCATGTGCGCCGGTCTGGCAACTTTGTGCGACTTTGCGCGAAAGGGTGCGCGCTGATTCCCAAAAGGCCCTGGGAATCATGCCGGAAGCGAATAAGATGCCGGCAGACATGAAGGTAAGCGGAATTGCGGGAGATCTGCCGAATTCTGATATCTCGTGCTGCAATGAATCTTCAACCAGGACCTGGACCATGCTGCAAGAGCAATCAGTCTCGCCCTAGGCCATCCGTATTGTCCGGAGGAATAATTCGGATTTAATTACCATGGCGCTGTGTGAGTGTTTCTCTACTGGGCTTAAGGCGCTCCAAGGATGGGAAGACCATGACCAATCTGACATCCGTCGAGAAGGCCGCTGAGCTTCACGGCCGGGCCATCGTCATTGACGGGCACAGCGATATCCTGATACCTGTCACGGAAGGTAAAATGCACCTCGGAGACAGGGTGGAGGTGCCCGATCCGGAGACCTGGATCGCCCCATCGGGCCTGGAGCGGCACACGCTGGTGAGGTTCGGCGCCCAACCGCACACTGTTTATTTCGGCTGCATGGGCCAATACGATATCCCCCGTTTCATCGACGGCGGTTTGACCGCTCAAGTGTGTGCGATCTACCTTGACGATGATAAACTGGCCGATCCGCTCCATCATGGACTAGAAATGACCTGGCAGCTGCACCAGGCAGTCGCCACCTACGACCATCTCGATCTCGTTACTGCGGCCTCGGACATCCGGCGAATCAAACAGGAGAACAAATGCGGAGTGATACTTTCCTTCGAGGGTTGCGAAGCCCTTGGGACTGACACGCGTTTTCTAGATCTTTATCACATGCTTGGTCTTCGGATTGCCAGCCTGACCCATACCCGCCGCAATATCTACGCCGATGGTTGTTACGCGGCCGATAAACAAGGCGGACTAACTGAGTTAGGCAAGCAGCTTATCCGCCAGATGAATTCGCTAGGCATTGTGATCGACCTGGTGCATATTGGGGAGTTCGGATTTTGGGAAATCATAGACCTGACCACAGCGCCGGTCATACTGTCACATTCAACCCCGACTATGTTTCCAAATTCCGATCCGGATGCCGTCGGCCCTTTCAGCGGCAAACTTCCCCGTCCTCGTCTGGAACTTCCACGAGATCGAGAGATCCTGGAGGCGATTGCTAAGAACGGTGGTGTCCTTGGGATCACCTGGGTGTGCCACGCCAATCTCGACGACGTGATAGATGACATTGAGACGGCTATCGATGTCATGGGTCCGGATCACGTCGGCCTTGGAAGTGATCTGTATGGCGCCGAGGCTGCACCTCAGGGTCTGGAAGATATCGCCCAGCTGCCGTCGATCACAAGAAAACTCATCGAAAAAGGGCACGCGGACGAGACAGTTATCAAGTTCCTTGGCGCGAACTATCTGAGAGTGTTCGAGCAGGTCTGGGGATCATGAGATCGAACATCTCCTACACTTCTATAAGGGCTAAATAGGATTTCCGGGACGGCATTAAAGGCTGAAAATGATCGATATCCAGAAGATGGGATACCTCGGAAAAGGATTCGGATGATGGAAGAAGACACATATATTTTCAAGGCATCGTCCTATTTAGCTGCGCTATGCGGTGTTAAACCAAACCGGCGCACGGGATCAGCGGGAAATCGAGAAGCCACCGAATTCTTTGCCCAAATAGTAAGCGGGCTCGGTTATGACGTGGATACGACACCATTCAAATGTCTCGACTACACCCACGGCGAAGTAGCCTTAGTTTCTGGTGGAAAGTCCTTTGAAGTTTTCGTCAGCCCATATTCGTTAGGATGTGATGTACCGGCCG
>JBARZW010000218.1:0-4438 GCA_049650305.1 Promineifilaceae bacterium (SeqCode) | reverse complement strand
AGATTTACGGTACGCGAGGCGATTAAGCGGGCGCCAACGCTCCAGGAAGCGACCCTGAAATGGCTCGAACAATATGAGAAAGGCCGTTTCTCAGTGCAAATTGACACGACTGATCTGAACAATCAGCTTGATAAGATGCGTGGAACGTTCTCCCTGATCGTCGTGGGCATGGTGCTGGCAGGCATGATAATCGGATCCGCTGTCGCCGCCAGTTTCTTTTCCCTTTCTGAGGAGGATTTCGGCTTGTTCCTGCCCTACCTGGCCTTCGGAGGCTATACTATCGCCATGATCATCTCCATCGTCATGGTCCTCGGCATCTTGTGGCGGATTTGGCGCGGAGGGAGAAAAGGGTGAACCAATCATGGTCTTGATCATGACCGCGAGCCGTCGTCACCCAAGGAAATTTCCAAGTGTGAATGATCGGCCATTACGGAGCACTCGTTGGCGGAGATGAGCGGGAAAACCAGCTGGGATTTTCAACGCGACCGACATGAGATGGAGCAATATTCGGCGAGTCACGAATTAGAGAAGTTCCCCAGAGGCGTTTGGGAATGACGGTTACGACCTCGGCAGATCTTGCCCGGTCTATAACCTGGCGAGAGAGTAAACAAGCCTATTATACCGCACGCTTGGTCGTTGATCGCGACCTGGTGGATGATTTCCTGAGGGCCTACGCTTATTTTCGGTGGATGGACGATGTTATTGACATCACATCCTCATCAGATGAGGAGCGAACAGGGTTTATCGAGCGCCAAAAAGAGCTAATAGAAATTCTTTACGCGGCGGGACAACCCTCTGGCTTGACCCAGGAAGAGGAGATGCTCGCCGACCTGATTATAAACGATCGTTTTCAACAAAGCGGGCTTCAGTCGTTCATTGAAAATATGTTTGCCATCATCGAATTCGATGCTCATCGCAAGGGGGACCTCATCACCAGTAGCGAGCTCGACTGGTATACCGGTCGTCTATCGCGGTCAGTAACCGATGGCCTTCAATACTTCGTTGGCAACGGATATCCTTATCCTCAGAGCGACGATCGTTTGCTTGCCGCAGAGGCCGCCCACATCACCCATTTGCTACGCGATATGGCAGAGGATACGGCCGAAGGATTCATAAACATCCCCAAAGAATTCCTCGATGAACACGAGATCAACCCGTTGGACGTCAAGAGCGAACCCTATCGCAACTGGGTTCGAGGTAGGGTGGAACTGTCCCGGGAGTATTTCGAGAAAGGCAAGCGATACCTGGATTCTTTGGGCGTCTTACGCTGCAAGATAGCCGGCTATTGGTATTGTGCCCGATTCGAGGGCGTATTGGACACAATCGAGAGCGATGGATATATCCTACGGGCCGACTATAGTGAACGGCGCAATGTGTCGACATGGTTGGAAATGGCCTGGCTGGGAGTTTCTTTACCCATACGACACCTCAGACGTTAAGAGTTCACCCCGATTATTCGGTGCCTTTACTGGCGCTCTGAGAATGAGAATCAGACCTTACGGAGCTATTTGCGAAGGCCAGGCAGTGACGCAGATCAAGGTCAGCCTGTTTGTTACTCGCGGTCGCAATGGTTCCTACAGCACGGTCATCTATCTTTGCCGTTCCCTTTTGGATATAATCATGGCTACGAGAGATCGGTGAGTGGATTCGTATTGATGGGACTATATGGACCTTGCAGCATTCGAGCCATAAAAGGTGAAGGTTGTAGCAACTCAGAGGCTATGTGGCCCGCATAGCTATTTCACCATAAGCGGCGAAATCATGGCAACCAGGTTCATTGATTCACCCACAATCCAGTGATAATCATCTTCCTCGATATTCTCATTATCTACTTCTTGGTGCAGCACTGGGATTGGTCTGACTAGGTTGCGGGGTTATTGACACGCATACCGGCGGAGCAGCTGATGAAGGTGGCTTTCAGTCATAAGAAAGCTCAGTATATGTTACTGCAATATCGGTCTATTCTGCGAATCTTGTTTCGCGGACTTATTTGTTGGAGGTAATCCACGATGGGTAATTTATTTAGTTTCTTAACGGGTATTTTGGTTGGTGTAGCTGTTGGTCTGCTTTACGCACCCATGTCAGGTGAGGAGTTGAGAGCGGAAATCAGGGCTGAAGCCGAGGTAGAGCTCAGAAAAGCCGAAGCTGAATGGAATAAGAGATTAAAAGAAGTTAACGAATCTCTAGAGGCTACCCGCCGGGAAGTCAAGGCCTATATAGACAAAAACCAAGAAGCTCAAGAAACTCAAGAAACTGTCGAAGAAGAAGCGGAATAAAACGCAAAAGCGAACCGATCTCTTCTTTTGAAGAGTGATTGAGGATCGACTGCCTCGGGCAAGGCTGGGGCATGACCTGCCCTGGTAAGCCACTGCAAACGCAGTGGCTTTCTCTTTTAATCTGATATTGCATGGTTCGGCATCGGAGCATTACTATAATGCCGAAATGTTGAACGCTCGGATCTACGTTTCTACTAGTTGTAATGATTGGAATTACTTGCTCGTTTTCACGCTTTCTCCAACTATGCTAAAGACTCACACGTTGGATTGTGCTCGATGTTCATCGATCGGCAGATGGTGTGGCAGCTCAGCTCGCAAAACGTATTCAGGAAGCAGATACAAACAGTTTGTTCGCGGCATATAATTGCTGTCCAGTAAAAAGTAGTCTTCCTAGAAGTTAAGGTCCAAATCCTCAGACTTAATAATCTTGAATTCAATAGCCCTTTCACGGAAATAAAAAGCCCGGAGGCATTTAGCCCCGGAATAGTCAGCTTAATGGCCATGTATAGCAAGGAGCAATCCACATGAATAACGACGTTTTATCCCCATCACATAAACACCATCGACTTCTGATCTGGGATATACTTAAAGACAAGCGCACCCGTTCGGTAGGTCTATGGGCTGCGGTTATCTTGGTTGTTGGCGCGATCTTCTATCACTATGTCGAAGGGTGGAGTTGGATCGACTCGATATATTTTTGTTTTATCTCATTGGCAACCGTCGGATACGGAGATCTGGCGCCGACAACGCCGGGCTCAAAGATCTTCACTATCTTCTACATAGCGAATGGTCTAGGAGTGTTGCTCGCGTTTGTCGATATCTACTCCTCGCTACGCATCGGCCGGCCGGTTGGTGACGCTGAACAATTAGTTGAGTGATTGTTGTAGCTGCTAAAAAAGGGAATCATCAGTGGAATTGTATAAGCTAAGTCTTGATGAGATCTATCGCGATCTTAATACGAATCCCCAAGATGGATTGGATCGCCGAGAGGCTGATAGAAGGCTCGAAGAGTACGGCCCGAATGAGCTAATTGACAGGGGAGGTAAGAATCCCTGGCTGATACTTTTGCGACAGTTCGCCGAGTTTCTGGTCATCATCCTCATACTGGCAGCTATCGTCTCCGCCGCATTGGGCGAATGGGTCGACGCGGCCGTGATATTGGCGATCGTGGTCTTGAATGCGATCTTGGGTTTCACTCAAGAACACCGGGCCGAGCAGGCCATGGCAGCCCTCAAGAAACTTGCCGTGCCTACGGTGCGAGTGCGCCGTGATGGTGATATTCAGGAGCTGACTTCTACTTCTCTTGTTCCCGGGGATGTCGTCCTTCTTGAGGCTGGCAACGTCGTTCCGGCCGACGGACGAATCATCGAGAACGTCAACCTCAAAGCCCAGGAAGCAGCCCTTACAGGTGAATCGGAACCGGTTGAAAAGAGCTTGGAGATTCCTTCTGGAAAGGCTCCACCCCTGGGCGATCGCTTGAATATGGTCTATATGGGGACCAATATCACTTATGGTCGCGGACAGGTGATCATCACCGAGACGGGTATGAACACGGAGCTAGGGCACATCGCGGAGATGATCCAGAATGTCCAGCAGGAATTGACTCCCTTACAACGCCGGCTCGCCCATCTGGGAAGGATTTTAGCAGTCGTTGCCCTAATCATCGTTGCCCTGGTCGTTGTGCTTGGCTGGCTGCGCAATGAACAACTAGAGGACCTTTTTCTTACAGGCATCAGCATGGCTGTTGCCGCGGTCCCGGAAAGCCTGCCGGCCGTTGTAACGATCGCCCTCGCCCTCGGTTCGCAGAGGTTGTTGAAACGCCAAGCATTGATCCGCGAGCTTCCGGCCGTCGAAACGCTGGGTTCGGTCACGGTTATCTGTTCGGACAAGACAGGCACCCTAACCGAGAACCGGATGACTGTCACCATCCTCGATGTCGCCGGAAATCAGTGTGATTTAGAGACACTGGTCGATCGGAAAGGGGTGCTATTAGAAGCTAACTTAACTCCAGAGACGGCCGGCGACCTTAATGCCATGAGCGTGCTTGTGCGGGCCGCTGCCCTTTGCAATGACGCAGTCTTAAAGGAAACCACAGAAGGCAAAGCCAGGGCGATCGGTGATCCTACCGAGGGGGCGTTGATCCTGGCCGCAAATAAGCTGGG
>JBARZW010000217.1:0-2006 GCA_049650305.1 Promineifilaceae bacterium (SeqCode) | reverse complement strand
GGCAAGAAGACGATCTGGTCTGGCCAATTCTGGCTCACCATCCGAAGGGTTTCGTTTTTCGGGGAGGCCGATAGGTCATAGTCCGGGACCCCGCTTCCCGGAACGGAAACAATGTGCGCGGCAGCTACCCACAACGCGATGACCGATCCGCCAGCGGCCTGGCTTTTGTGAGCCAGGTAATCTCCCAGCCACTCTATCTCCTCCGTGCCCCAAAGCCCTTCTTTCTGCGCATGCGTGTTGCCGAAATTGATCAGCGTGCCGTTCGGATTGCTACTTATCCTGCGATCGGCCACCCACTTGATGGCCTCCTCGCGCAGGCGCACCGACTCATCGTAATCACTCTCCCTGATGGCGCGAATTGATACGCTTCTGAGCTCGACCTCAACCATCTCGACCACGGTGTTGTACCAGTACTCGCCCCAGGAGGCGACGAGTTCGGATCGCCCGTCCTGCAACTCAGCCTGTAGCGTCTCGAGAAGGGATCTGTGGCTCTCGTAGGTTTCGTGGTCGCCGTCCAGGAGCGCCGCGATGGGTCCTTGATCTGGAAGGTGACTCGCCACCATGCCCAGAATGTAAACCCAGCTATCTGTGCCACCGTAATCCGGAAGGTGAACGTCAATCGCGTGCACCTGAATGCGCTCGTTTTCCGGCAGCGTGCGGTTGAAGTCACGGATAGCCGTGATAGCAACCCCGCCAATATCGTGTGGAGGTGTCCAGTCTGGCATCAGCCCACCGTCGTTGACGAAGTCGGCCAGCAGCCAATCGGCCGCCTGGGTCCACTCAAATAGGTATTGGCGAAACCCGCGAGCATGCAGCTGGCGCAGTAACTCCGCTATCAATTCACGGTGCTCGCGGAGAAAGTGAAATTCACCTACAATGACGACTCGATTAGATGCAAGGCGGTCGAGGACTTCGTCTGGGATAGATTGTGCGTCGAATGGCACACCGTCGCGCCGGACGATCTGCTCCAGCTCCGCCGTCGAGACCCGGGTTACTTGGTCCCAAAGGAAATAACCCCCGACTAAGATGCCCGCGACGGCTATTACAATTACCAAAATTCGTCCGATTCTTCGCATTTGTTTCTTACCTCCTAAGCCAACGCCCACTGTTTTCCACCGTCAATAAACGGTGCTTTCGACATACGTGTCCATATGCTAAACAGTATGGGGTTGACTTGTAAACCAACTTAAGTTGTATTGGGGGGTTGATTAGGTAAGCTAATCGCTATTTAAATAAACGTTACCAGAGAAGCCCAGAACTACCAACTCAGGCGAAGGCCTGCTTGGAGCCCTCAAAAGCAATTCTGCCGAAGATATAGATCACGTTCTTTTGACGGTTCTCACATGATTTCATTCAAGTTTTGAGCTAAGGCGCCGCCATATGCAAACTCATGATGGATGTGTTGTTTCACGGCATAATGGCTGGTTGGGTTAATTCCGGCCCGGAAGCTCATATGACTGGGAATGAAGAGAATTGACCCTATAGGCATGCATGAGCGACTCCCGTCGTTCTCGTAGACTGAAATCAAAGAAAAGCACTGCTTGCTGCTTTTTGGTTAATGCGCCCAGCTCACTCGTTTCTGGCGCGGCAGATGTTGAGCTGCGAAAGAGCGCCTGCGGGAAGGAGATGGCTAAACCGATACCTGATTTACGTGCTTCAACAGCCGAGATTAGTCCTAAAACGACAGTTACGCGCAATGCAATTGGCCTGGCCAAAGAACTACCCAGCGCGAATACCTGGAGTTATCTGATTTCTGTGACATACAGGACTAATCGAACCGTCAAAGATACAATACCGGCCTTGTCGTATTGTGCCAGCGACATGATTCGGAAGAAATCACGACTATGAATATTGACAGCAAACTGACAAAACTTGACTTTGCAGTATGGAGCGGCTTCATGATATTCGCTGTCAGTGCCGTGATCGTGGCCGTAGCGCTTCCCGAAATATCGAAAACATTTTCTACCAACCTCTCGGAAGGGGGAGGTCTGGAAACGGCCAGAAAT
>JBARZW010000216.1:0-150680 GCA_049650305.1 Promineifilaceae bacterium (SeqCode) | reverse complement strand
GGAGGGACCTTTTGAACCTGAGGCGGCCGATTATTGGATGCCGGTCGATACCTATGTGGGAGGCGCAGAGCACGCCGTGATGCACCTTCTGTACGCTCGCTTCTGGACGAAGGTCATGCATGACGCTGGCTTGATCCCGTACGACGAACCCTTTAGCGAACTTCGAAACCAGGGCGTTCTTCACGCGGCCGACGGGTTGCGGATGTCAAAATCTAGGGGCAATGTGGTGACGCCCGATGAGGTGGTGGCTGAACACGGCGCCGACGCGCTGAGGGCCTATATTCTCTTCATCGGCCCCTTTGACGGCGATGTCATTTGGGACGATACCAATATCAGAGGAGTAAACAGGTTCCTTGAACGGTATTGGAAGCTGGCGCAGGGGGAAGGGGGAAAGGGGAAGGGAGAAGAAGACAAGGAGTCGGCTTCACAGGAGTGGCGGGAGCCACAAGAGTGGCGGGCGCCACAGGAGTGGCGGGTGGCAGGTAGCGAGCGGCAGGTAGCAGGGGGAAAGGGTGACACGGTGACAGGGTTGCGTGGGCGTTCGCCTGAGGAGGTTGATTTTATTCGGGAAATGCACCGAGTCGTTAAGCGGGTGACGGAAGACCTGGAAAGATTCAAATTCAATACGGCCGTCGCCGCGCTTATGCAATACCTCAACTTCCTCTATGATCGCCAGGAGGCTGGGATCGATCGTGCGTTGTGGCGTGAGGCTTTGGAGAAGTTCACGATATTATTGTGCCCTATTGCCCCGTTTGTTACCGAGGAGATATGGCAGGGCGTCCTGGGCCATGCGGGTAGCTCGGTTCACCTGGCGGATTGGCCGACGTATGACGTGGAGCTAATAGTCGCCGAGGAGATGGCCATCATGATCCAGGTGAACGGAAAGCTCAGAGACAAGGTCACGGTTCCGGCCGGTATCGCCGACGATGACCTGCACAAAGTCGTCCTGGCCCGGTCCAAGGTTAGGAGCTATACAGAGGGGAAAACGGTTCGGCGAATCATCATCGTGCCTGAGAAGTTGGTCAATATCGTGGTAAACTAAGATGAGGGATTAGTTTAGCTTTCAAAGCCATCCCTCCACGAGCTGGCAATTATGAAAATTAGCAGAAGCGGTTGTTCTGTCGCCATGGTTGTTGCGACAGTTCTCATCGCCTTGGGTGGCTTCCTGGTGTACAGGTATATTTCTAGCCGGGTGGACTTTCGCCCGATTCTTGGCCCTGGAGAAGAGGCTAAGTTGGATCTGCCGCCTGGCTTTGAATCGACTGTCTTCGCTGAAGGGCTTGATGAACCGCGCTTCATTGCCTTTGACCCAGAGGGAGTTTTGTATGTAGCTGAGCGGGGTAAGGACCGGATCGTTACCCTCCCCGATTTGGACGGCGACGGTCGGGCCGACGCTATCCAATCCTTCGCCGAAGAGCTGGAGGGAGTACACAGCCTGGTTAATTACCTTGACGCCTGGTATACAGGGGTGCCCACCGGAGTGATTCGCCTAAACGACTTGGACGGCGACGGCCAGGCGGAGGTCCGTGAGGTGGTCGTCGATGGCCTGCCTGACGATGGACAGCACAAGACCCGTACTGTGACTTTCCTACCAGACGGCCGGATGGTTCTCTCGGTTGGATCGAGCTGCAACGCTTGCGAAGAAGAAGATCCCAGGAGGGCGACAGTGCTGGTCTACGATAGTCCCGATGGAGAGGGCGAACGGATATTCGCCAGCGGTCTGCGAAACGCCGTCGGCCTGGCTGTCCATCCGGAGACCGGCGAGCTATGGGCTACAAATAACGGACGTGATCTGTTGGGGGATGATATCCCTCCCGACACCATTCACATTCTACTTGAGGGAGCCGATTATGGGTGGCCGGCATGTCATGGTGGCGAGGTGATCGATCCCAATTATGGTCCTCCCGAAGCTTGTGAGCAGGTTTCTGAGCCAGCCGTCCGGTTGCAGGCGCATTCCGCGCCGCTAGGCATGGTATTCTATACAGCTAATTCATTTCCGGCCGAATACCAAGGGGATCTCTTCGTCGCCTTACACGGCTCCTGGAATCGTAGCCAGCCGACCGGCTATAAGGTGGTTCGGATACCGGTTCATGACGGCGAAGCATCCGGTCCGGTCGAGGATTTCGCCACAGGTTGGTTAGACGATGAAACGAGCAACGCCTCCGGTCGACCGGTAGGATTAGCCGTCGGGCCCGATGGGGCCTTGTATGTAAGCGACGATAAGGGTGGCTTTATTTATCGTATCGACTACTCAAGCGGGGGGTAATGACCAGAGGAAATGGGTCGTGCCGCGCCCGGTTCAATAGATGAGGAGCCTGATAGCGACATTAGACAGAGCAATCTCCATCGGCTATACTTAATTCGCTTTTTAGCAACAGCCCCGCCTGTAGCGGGGCTATTTGTTGCTAAGGCCAGGGGAAACAGTTACAAAGGAAGACAGCCTCAGACAGTGATTTCTGCGGCCAATAAGTGCGGATAAGACCCCACCATAAGAATCGAACTCCGGATTCGTAGATCGCATTGGATGATGGTGGCAGTTTTTTTACTTGCTGATGAGAATGCATCTGCCGTCATCGGAGATGGAGAAGGAAAATGAGGAACAATAACGTCGTCTACGTGACCGAAGAAGGGTTACAGAATATCAAAGATGAGCTGCAGCTCCTGGTCACGGTGCGGCGAGAAGAGATCTCGGAACGATTGGAGGTGGCTATCTCCCATGGCGATTTGTCGGAAAACGCCGACTATGACTACGCCAAATCAGAGCAAGCCTTCGTCGAGGGACGTATCAAGGATCTGGAAGATTCCTTGCGACGGGCGAAGATCATCGACAACGGCGGACAGACTGATAAGGTTCGTGTAGGTAGTACGGTCACCGTGTTCGAAGAGGGTTTTGAGGACGAGCCTGAGACCTACCATATCGTCGGCGTGCACGAAGCAGACCCGAGTAACGGTCGTATTTCAAACGAGTCGCCCATTGGCCGGGCACTCCTTGGTCAAGAAGTAGGCGATACCGTTTCGGCTCTCGTACCATCCGGGAAGATTAGCTTCAAAATAACAGCCATAGGTTAATCGGGGATCGGGGACTTGGGATTGGGGACTGGGGGTTGGTCGCTAGATGCCGGTGGTTGGTAGTTTTTGACCGGGGGCCGGTCGACGGTTCGACTGACAATCACTCGACGTGCGATATCTCGACTAACGATATGTCTGTTGTCGCTTACTCGAACGGCGCGTCCTCGATAAATTCCTGTCCATTACTGGTCAGCAACCGCAGGCCTGTTTCAGGATTGTAGACACCTAGCCGAAGTGTGGGGATGTCTTCACGTGGGGATAGATTGAGCGTATGCCTCTGCAAGATCAAGTCACCGGGCTCCCAATGTTCGGCAGGCGCTCCCAGACCGTCGTCTTGATCCAAGATTGTCCCTTGCTCGTCAACCGCGTGGAGAAAAATCCTTCGCGGTTCTGCGACAGGTTTTTCAACGCGCCAATAGGAAACAGCTTCACAGGTCGGCGAACCAGAGGCGTTTTCAGGACCCAGGCCAGAACAGAACGATAACGGGTCAAAACCAAGAAAAGTGATTTCGCCCCCAAAGACGACGTTTGCAGTCGTCTCTGGAAGGTCAAACGCCGCGAATGGCACCTCATATAGGGTGAAGCTGCCTATTGTTTGTGGAAAAGCTCCCCATGAAATCAGCCGTTCTTCCAAGAAGGGATCCAGGGGTAGCCCGGACGGTCTCGCTATCCGGACATCCCCCCCAGGTTGACCACCCGAGGGAATAATGAGGCCTTGAGTCGGATCAAAGTGGCGTATGCTAAGGTCCTGCCTCACAAGCGTCAGCTCCATGGTTGGAGGATCCATGGAGGCGGGTGTCCATCCACCGACAGCAATGGGTTCTGTCGAGGTGCTGTCATCCAGATAGGCGGCTACTTCAGTCAGGGCTTCTTGCCAAACGAACTTCACTTCGCTCGCGGCCGGCCATTCGCGGAACACGGCCGAGCTGGTTCTGGCAATGTACAAGGATAAAACCATGACCAAGGTGATAAAAACCACAATACGGGCGTTCTTTGGGGATAACTTGGCAAAAACTGTGGAAAAGGGCCTTAAAAAGTGAATAACTTTCAAACCTATAACTGGAAATAAGGTCAAAACAGGCAATATATTGATGATACGAATGCTACTTGGGGCATCTATAGAGACTATACTTGGAATCGATGAGGTTAATAACCAAAGCAATAGGAATGTATACCGTTGTTCTCGCCATCGCAGCAGGCTGATCACTAATCCAATGTAAAAGAATATGGCGACAAGGGGTTCAAATACCGGAAGATGGGCAACATTTTGCCTCCACAGGGGATCACCCCGGAGGCCAAACATGGACAATATCTTCAGGCTGTTCTCCAATGCGGGACGTAAGTTGCCGTCTAGCAAGGATGTCAAGGGCTGATTTATCTCAGCCAACCGGTACTCTACCCCCGGATTACCCAACAGGTACAAAGCCAAGGGGGCAGTCACGATGGCATAGGTGAGGAAGAAGAGCGCAACAGCTCGCCAGCGCTCTCTCAAGGCCGGCCGGTGGAACAATACAAGATAAATCACATAGAGGCCGTAGAAAATGGGAACGACCCGGCTAGCCATATAGGTGTAGAAACTCAGGCTGGCAAGCAGGCCGGCGATGAGAAAGTATTTCAGCGCCCGGTTGCGGGAGTTTGGTTGCGTACCTGTTACGGCGTTCTTCGCCCCTCCCCGAACATCCGTCTTGTCCTCTCCATTGCCCCATTTTAGCCAACCCTGCCACCAGAAGTAGGCGGAAAGGCCGGATAGCAGCGGCAGGGAGATGGCTCTCAAACCCAGCCGGCTGTAAAAAACTGGCCAGAAGAGTGCCGCCAGAAGCGCGGCCGATAAGACGGCCGTCTTCAGATCGAATAGGCGCCGAGCGAGAGCGAAAGCGACAGCCACCACCAGCAGGCCCAGGTAGGCAGAGGGCAGCCTGAGGGCCATGACATTGTCGCCCAGCAGGACCATAAAACCGCTTTGAAGGTAATGGTAACCCGCTTCGTGGCCGTAGGCGCCGGCAAAGTAAAGGCCCTGATTCCCGTTTAGGATATCTTGGTTGATCAACCAATGGGCCACCTCGTCATGCTCCAGACCGGGTGGCGACTGGTTATTTATACCGTACAGCCTCAGAAGAGCTGCTATTAGCAATACCGCTACCATGATGAGGCGGTAATTCGCCGCCAACCAAGAGTTTGGCCGAAGCGAAGCCATCATCGTTTACTTTTGCGCGCTGCCCGGTTCACCGGTAAGAGGTTGGCCAGGCCGTCCGGCAACAGTGACCCGATGATCCGTTGCTCATCGTCTCCGATAACGCGGAACAACCACAGCCCTATCAGGAAAGCGCCAACGCCAAAGACCAAGGCCATGAAAACGGAAATCATGCTTCCTACGACCATGGCCCAGAGCATGATCGCCGTCACAGCCAATGGACGTTTAATTATCTTTAGCCAGCCCACGTCTGGAAGAGCAGGACGCAAATAGTAGGCGAAGAGGATCAAGAGCACAATTTCGGAAAATATGGTGATGATGGAAGCGGCGACATAGCTGAAGCGGGGAAGGAAGATAAGGTTGGCTATGACATTGAATGCCAGGCCGATCACGAAAGCTATTGTCAGTCGCTTCTCAAGACCGAAGGCGACGAGGACGTAGTTGCTAACGCTGTTCATCCATCCGATTGGGATGGACCAGACGACGAGTTGTAGGGCGAAGGCGCCATCTGGTAAGAATTCTCGACCACCAAGAATACCAATCATCAGCGGGGCCAGAAGCGTCGTCACGGCTGCTATGGGGAAAGCCATCAAAAGCATGAGCTTTATGGACATGCGGAACGTCCGCCTCGCATCGGTCTTCGTCTTTTGAGCCTGCCGTGATATGACCGGAAAAAGGGCGAAGGTGAAGAATGATGGAATGACGTTAAACGCGTTAATCCACTTGTAGGCGCTATTGTACCAGCCGACAACCTTGTCTCCATTGATCTGGCGCATTAAAGGCACGTCAACCTGGAAGAAAATCACGGCGAAAAGATGGTTCAGCATGAGGGGATAACTCAGGGTTATCATCCTTCGCTGCAGGCCAAAATCGATAATCCAAGGGCCCGGCAAGGAAAGCTGCATGAAAGCTGCCCCCGCAAGCAAGACCAAGGTTAGCAAATTAACCAGAATGGATACCCCTGCCAAACCCACGAACCCATAGCCCATCAACAGGACCAAGACGCCAAAGCCAACCTTCAATATGGTAGTAACTGTAGTGATGGCGGCGTTGAACTCGGCTTTTTCGTAGGCATAAAAGAGACCCGCAAATCCCTGCCCCATGCCGGAGAAAACCATCCCTATCATAAGCAGGAATATGGCCACGGTGGCGTCGATTCCAAGGGGATTACCGGCATTTCGGACAGTAATTACGTAGACTAGAATGGGGATGCTAGCCATAATCCCTGTACCCAGACGCAATACTGTCGTATTTAACAGGTACCGGCTGGCTTGCAGTTTATCACGAGACACCTCTCGTATTATCAGCGTATTTAGGCCCCAATTTGAGATGATCTCGAACCAGCCGGCGATGATGATGGCGGTCGCGTAACTGCCCGCATCAGCGGGGCCAAGAATTCGCAGATAGAAGGCGGCGAAAACAAAGTCAATGGCCCGGTTGAGTAAATTGAGACTCATGGGCGCGAGACTGTTTTTGGCGATGCTAAGCGTGTCCGTCATGGGTCCTTGGGGCTTGTAGAATCGTCGCCAGGCCCAGACAACAACCGCGAAAAGGACGATGATCCCCCCCATGAAGGTGGTGAGACCACCTAGTTTGAAGGTAAGTGGACTGTAACGGAAGCGGATCTCCCAGTCACCAGGCTCAAGTAAAACACCACGGAAGTTGCCGTTAACCCTGATGACCTCGAGCTCCTCTTCCTCTCCATCACCTGATCCAGCAAGATCGCGAGCATAGGCATCCCAACCCGGAAAGTAGGTGTCATTTAGGAGTAGCCAAGAAGGCTCGTCCACAGCGGCGCGGATCTTCACTTCAATGTTGCCGTAATCGACGATCTCGGCCGGTACTAGGTATTGTCCTTCGACGTTCTGAGGCGTTGGGAAAGGCCAATCCACTCTTTCAACGATGGCATATAGGCGCGGATCTTGGCTTCGCATGGCCTGCAGGGCATCATCCACTACCAGGGTAGCTCGTTGTGGCAGGGTATAAGCGCGGGGAGCTACGGCCAGGTTCTCATAAACGATCACCCCCTCCCCTTGCCAAACCGGCTTGAGTTTTGGCAGGTCGATCGCATCGCTGCTTACAATGTATTTCACGCCAAGTAAGTCAAGCAGAGGTGAATTCAGGGACTCCCAGTTGACTATGGATTGGATGCGGTTGAACGCCAGTTCATTCTGTGGTTCGATGGCTTCCATGTAGTCCGTATATTGTTTCAGGATAATAGAATCGTAGCCCCGCACGTCTTGATATCCCAATAACCAAGGAGTGTTTGCGTTGAACACCTTGTCGCCGTGGGGAGTGAATGCCGTCATTCTCCACAAGCCCGGCTGGCTATCGAGCCACTCCGTTACCGTGGGCTTGTTGTTGAGCAGCGCCGGATCATTGGCACTATTGAAACCATAGCCGGCGACTAGTAGGTCGATCCCGATCACGAAGGCGATCACGACGTCCCACATGGGTCGCCCACGCCAGCGAAGTGAACTGCGGCTCAGTCGAAGGGCCAGTCCGGAAGCAACAAGAACCAGTCCCAGGATCAGCATCTGTTCAAACTGGTAGCTATAGAACGCCCTTGCGCTGGCGAAGGCATCGGCCGCTCTTTCCAGATTCAGGAATATCTCGGTGAAGTTCGCCTCGATATTCGAAAATATGAATCGGGAGATTACGAGGGCGACCAGTAATACAGCGCCGAGCCAAAAGGTCAATCCAGCGATCACCGTGACTGGCGAGGGATTCGCCCTTAAGGTGATGATAGAAATAAGGGGCGATCTTCGTCCGCGGCCACTTGACTTGTCATCGAGACGTCCGAGGTCATCATTGCGCGTTTGGGCAGCGTAATCCATGCCATAGCCGGCTAATACGGCTACAGCCAGTGATAGCGGGAAAACCCAGCGAAACGGCGAGTGGAGCTGGTTAATGCCGGGCAGGCCGTAATAGAGGATGGCATAAAGGGGCGTGCCGAAGATGAAAGCGATCGAAAGGGCAGATAGTAGGGCAAAGAAACCGATCTCTGACCGGCGATCGCGACGCAACCGCCAGGCTGACAGAATGCCCAACACAGCCAAGATGAGCGGAAGTATACCCAGATAGATGCCGCCCTCGACGTAGTTCTTGATTCCCCAGCTGCTGGTGAAGGCGCCATGAGGATTTGCCGTTCCAAAGTAATTCGTGGTAAAGGGAACTGATTTTCCGGAGAAGACATCCAGATATTGGTGAGCGGTTGGATTGCCGAAGAAATCAGGTAGAGCGAATGTGATAGCCCGACGGATGGGGAAGGCCCAGCCCCTTATTTGCTCGAGTGTAGCCGATCCTTCTCGAAAATTAGCCTGGCCCACCTCGATGAAGGGGAGGAACTGCACCCCGCCAAGCATGAAGCCCGCGGCGACTACCCCAGCCAGCCAGATAGCCACCTTTAATAGTGATAGATACCGGTGGCGGTCCGGGCTATCGTCTGTATTGACCGGCGTGCCGGATACGGGGGTTTGTTCCCGTCTGGCCAAGGAGAAGGCTTTCGAAACCAACCGCCAGAGGGCGAAGAAAGCCATCACCAAAAGAGTATAATAGGTGATCTCGATATGTCCGGCGAGTATCTGGATCCCCAGGGCTACCGCGCCCAATGCCGCCCATGGCAGCGTGCTTCCGGCGCCACGTTTACTGGTTGCGTTGCGAATGATCATCTCGACCGAGGCCAGCAGCAGGGGAAGCCAAACGGCTGCGCCAAGGATCATTGGAAAAACGGCGCTGCTGACCAGCATGAATCCACAACCCTGATAGACGAGCCCGGTAATGGCGGCGCTAGGTCTACGCAGGGACAATACGCGGCCCAACACGTAAGCGAGGATCCCGGCGAGCCAGAGCTGGCTGATGGTGTACCAGCCATATGCGTTCGGGAGTGGTAGGATGACGAAGAGAGCGCTAAAGGGATAGTAGGCCGAGTTCTGACCAGTCGCTAGAAATGGGGTGCCTGCAAAAATGTATGGGTTCCATAAAGGGATTTCCCCGGCACTGACGCTGTCGTCGATGAATTGTTTCCAAGGGTAGTTCTCAAGAATAAGATCGCTAATCAGGCCGTTTTGAGGGTACTCAAGGCCCAGATCTGGCGCCTGGCTCGCCCACGGTTGCCACTGGTAGAGGTTGTCGACCGGCAGCATGGTCTGACCGCCAATGGAGACGGCGCCATAGAGTAAAAGCGGCAGGATAAGAAACCCTGCCACGATGAGGATGTCCTTTCTATACGCGGATAGCCGGCTCATTCACTACCAATCGCGGCTGTTGTCGCCAGGGCAGCGATGTATCACGACCTTCGATTAACTCTATTTGTGGTTGCATCGGAAGGTGGACTCGTTTTGCGAAGGTTCCGATACCGCCACCGGATCTCCCACGCCCGGAAGATGGCCTCTATTTTGACGGGGAACGTCATCTTGGATCGACCGATTCGCCGGTCTTCAAAATAGATAGGTATCTCCACGATCCGGTATCCTAACCTCTCGGCCAGAAAAGCCATTTCGAACTGGAAACTGTAGCCATTGGACTTGATTGCATCGAGGTTGATACGCTGTAAGGCCGATGCTCGCCAGCATTTGAAACCGGAGGTCGCATCTTTGACCTTCAGGTTCATGATGATCCTGGTATAGACCGCGTTTGCCCACCAGCTTAAAAAGTACCGGCCGAAGCTCCAATGTTCGTCTACCCTACCGCCGGCCACGTATCGGGATCCGACTACCAGATCGGCCTGCTCGATTTCCTCGAGCATCTCGAGGACGTGTTGCGGTGAATGGGAAAAATCGCTGTCCATTTGGATCACGTAGTCAGCATCCTGGGCCAGGGCCCATCGAAATCCAGCGAGATAGGCTCGTCCCAGTCCGGACTTAACCGGTTGGTGAATCACATGTAGATCACCGGAACCCCGCTGGGCAAGGTCGTCAGCAATCCCTCCGGTACCGTCTGGGGAGTTGTCGTCGACGACGAGGATTGATAGCTCTGGCACCATCAGCGCCCACAACTCCGCCGCCAAAACTGGCAGATTGTTGGCTTCGTTGTAGGTTGGAATAATGACGACCGTCTTGCTCATTAGTCAAACACAGGCGAAATCAGGACAGGCATGCCCTCACATTCAAGTGATCATTAGGCGATGGGACTATTATCAATTGTGAAGATACAGGCATCGTCACCGACCGCGACGCACTCGATCTCCTCCACCCGATAGTCGCGGCCGCCACTTACCCAGCGCAAGCCTCCTTCAAGAAGGCCCGTCGCTACGAAACAGATGGGTTTGTCGCTAAGCTGTCCCCAACAGACTGGACAGCGTTCAATGTAGTAAAGAACGTGCTCATCAGAACTCTCAACTCGAGAGAGCTGATCGCTAAATTGGGTGAATATCCGGGCCATGGCGGAAATTCCGATCCTGATTTTAGTCGACAAGGGCAGCACTTTGAAGGCTTCGGCGTTAACGCCAGCCAGCGCACCGAATCCCTTTAGACCCTGGTCAAAGGTGGCCCGGCCGGCCAGCTTCGACAGACCACGGCCGCCCTGAACGCCATACACGTCCAGGACACCTTGATTCAAGTTCGAAAAATCGGCAAAGTCAAATTCTTTGTTCAAGTTAGATGGGGGATACTCATCGACGTAGTGTTGCATACCGATGAGGTTGAGCAAGGCGTTCAGTCCATTTCGCCCCATGATCTCTTCCATGGCCTGAAGGTAAATACGGGCGATTTTATTGGGATAATAGTATCCGCTCTTGGGTACTAGATCTCTCACCAATACCTCCGGCGACAGCCTCCGAGTGTTCGCGCTCAAAGGCTGCAGCAACCGGTCAACAGTGCAGGGTCGCTTTCGCCGCTTGCTGTCGAATAAACTATAATGCACAAGTATATCAGGGGGGAAATAATACAACAAAACGCAACAGGGATTCTGGTAATATGGCTGACGCGACAATGTACTTCCCCCCCGACTTCATATGGGGGACGGCGACCTCCTCGCACCAGGTGGAAGGGAACAACAAAAATAATGACTGGTGGCAATGGGAAGAAGGAAACGATCATATCCTCGATGGCAGCAAATCGGCCAGGGCCTGTGATTGGTGGGAAAACGCCGAAGCCGATTTCGATCGAGCGCAGGAGATGGGGACCAATGCCCACCGCCTTTCATTAGAGTGGAGTCGAATCGAACCAGAACCTGGCTCGTTCGATCAGGATACCCTCGATCGCTACAAGGAGATGCTCCAAGGCCTGCATGATCGGGGAATGGAACCCATGGTCACGCTACACCATTTCAGCAATCCGCTTTGGTTGGTCGAGAAGGGCGACTTCGGCACCGATATTGTAGTCGATTATTTCAGGCGCTATACGGCTAAGGTCGTAGCGGAACTGGGCGAATTAATCCCTAAGTGGGTGACAATCAACGAGCCAATGGTTTACGTCCTCCTTCGATATATTCAGGATGCATTTCCGGCCCCCAAGGAAAGGGGTTGGTCAGAAAGCCTGCACGCTATCCGGTACTTGCTTCGAAGCCACGCTGCCGCCTACCACACTATCAAGGAAAGTTATCCTGAGGCGCTGGTCGGGGTAGCGAAACATTTCCGTCCGATAAAACCCAGGCAAAATGGAAACCGTCTCGACTCCTGGTGGGCCAAGCGCGTCTCCCGCTTCTTCAACGAATCGTGGATGGATAGCATGGCCACCGGCCGTCTGCACTGGCCTGTCGGTAGGGGAACGATAAGCGATCTGGCCGGAACCTTTGACTTTGTTGGAATCAACTACTTCTCTCGGGCGCATGTCCGTTTTCCTCCGAAAATAGACCGTCTGTACGAGGAGCAGGGCCCATCTGGGCAGGCGATGGTTGGGGATAGTCTTTTCGGCGACTATCCGGCCGATCTGTTCGACATCATCAAAGATAATCTGCGGCATGAGAGGCCAATCATTATCACCGAGAGCGGTTTGCCGGATGCTACGGACGAAATACGCCCTTCCTTTATCATGACTCATCTGCGGGAAGTGTGGCGGGCTATCAGTTTCAACTTCCCGGTCATGGGCTATTATCATTGGAGTCTGATCGACAACTTCGAGTGGGAGCGTGGCTGGACACAGCGTTTTGGATTGATCGAGGTTGATCCCCAAAGCCAGGAAAGACGGTGGAGACCGAGCGGCCGGTTATATAGTGAAATCTGCCATAGCAAGAGTATCAGCAGCGATATGGCGCGTCGCTATACTCCCGAATTACTTGAGCAGATGTTTCCTGGTGGCGCACCCCAACAGGTTGAAACGTGATTTCCCCGGCGAAGTCCCGGCTTTCTGTTGTATTGGGTTAGCAGACGCCGTTCGCTGAGAGCCTGTTGATATGGTGGCTTTTTGGGAAGGTGTTCTAGCAGGCTTCGGGATCGCCATTCCCGTTGGAGCCATTGCCATTCTCATCGTGGATAGTAGCCTTCGCCAAGGATTTCGAACCGGCTTCGCAGCAGGAGCAGGCGCAGCCACTGTCGATCTCGTATATGCCCTATTGGCTGTGCTAGCCGGCGCAGCCCTGGCCTCGCTAATCGCGCCATACGCCCTAATCCTGAAGGTAATCAGCGCCCTGATCCTCTTGATTGTTGGCGGGTATGGGATCTGGCGGGCCAGGTCCGCCAATCCCGGCCATGAGATTGATCAGGAACAGGAAAAAGAGCGAGGGCTGCCGAGCACATATGCCCGGTTTATCGGCCTTACCCTTCTGAACCCGATAACCATCGTATACTTCGCCGCACTTATCTTGGCTCGAGACGCAGGAACGACCATGACCTCCTCGGAACGGCTTCTCTTCGTTTTAGGTGTCGGATTGGCATCGCTCTCTTGGCAGACATTGCTGGCTAGTACGGGAGCCCTGGCCAAGAGGTATCTATCGCCTCGATTCCAGCTCTTCGCCAGCGTCTTTGGAAATCTACTCGTTATGGCTTTAGGCGTTCGAATCGCGATTCAGATCATTATTGGATGATCGATGAACGACTTCCAAGGAGAATGGGGAAAGGGGAAGGGGGAAGGGGGAGAGGGGAATGGGGAAAGGGGAAAGGGGCATGTTTCATGTAGCGTGTAGCAGGTAGCATGGCCATAGGCCTTGGCTTGGCTGAGAGGAACCCGGCGGCGTAGGGAGCAAAGACTAGGCTTTCCTTAAGGTGCTTGTCTGAACAGCGATTGTTATGGCTCCGTTTAAGGCGGAGCAGATTTGAAGTATAATGTTTTTGGGACTGGGTAGGCATAATGATGCCAGAAGGCTGCTGCGAGAGGGCAATTGCGGGAGCAGAGATTAGCTGATCGCTTTTCTGTTCAAGCTATCGGAGAGAGTAATATGTCAGGACATTCAAAATGGTCTACCATAAAGCACAAGAAGGCGGCTACCGACGCCAAGAGGGGAAAGGTATTCACTCGCCTTAACAAGGAGATAACGATGTCTGCTCGTGAAGGTGGGGGAGATCCTGTCACCAACGTGCGCTTGCGCTTGGCGATTGATAAGGCCAGGGCAGCCAATATGCCCAAGGATAATATTGAGCGCGCCTTAAAGCGGGGTACTGGCGAGTTGGAAGGCGGCCAACTAGACGAGGTAATATATGAGGGTTATGCGCCGCATGGCATCGGCGTGTTGATCGAGGTCGTAACCGATAATCGCAACCGATCCGTGGCCGAAGTCCGCCATATTTTCAATAAGCAGGGCGGTAATATGGCCGAAGCCGGCGCCGTATCCTGGCAATTCACGCGCAAGGGCTTCATCAGTATCTCGGATGAATTCGATCCCGACGAGGTATTCCTGGTTGCGGTCGATGCGGGGGCCGACGATGTCGAAATCCTCGACAGCGTAGCCGAGATCTACACAGATTTGGATAACCTTCAGGCTGTCCGTTCGGCCCTTGAAGATGCCGGATACGGGTTGAGTGAAGTTAGCGTCATTTACGATCCGATCAGCCAAATAGGGCTCGAGACACAGCAGACCTTGCAGGTCATGAGGCTGGTCGAAGTCCTCGAAGATCTTGACGATGTCCAGAACGTCTATACGGCTCTGGAGATCAGCGATGAGGCGATGTCGGTTCTAGAGGCTGCATAGGGGCGGTTCTAGAAACTGCACAAGAACGGTTCTGGAAACCGCATAAGAGAGACCCCAGGTCAGCAGAAATTAACGAAGTGAAACATCGGGTATAGGCCGTGCGAATATTAGGAATAGATCCGGGAACGGCGAGTGTCGGTTACGGCGTGATCGAGGAGCAGGATGGCCAATTGATAATGGTCGACTGCGGCGTTATTAAGACCTCACCCGCGGATGGTACAACAGCCGAGCGACTTCAGATCATCTTCAACGAGCTCAACCGGTTACTGGACGAATTTCGGCCGGATTCGGCCGCGGTCGAAGAACTCTTCTTCGGCCGGAATATCACCACAGCCATCAAGGTGGGGCAGGCCCGAGGGGTGCTGTTGCTCGCCATTGCCAACGCCGGCATACCGGTGGCCGAGTACTCTCCCCCAACGATCAAAGAAGCGGTGTCTGGTTACGGGAATGCCAGCAAACAGCAAGTCCAATTCATGGTGCAAAATATGCTTGGTCTGGACGAGATCCCCCGGCCTGATGACGCGGCCGATGGCCTAGCGGTGGCCTTGACTCACTACCAATGGCACCGGTTCCAGGCCATCCAAAGTGATGCTGACGGATCATTCTGATCAGTATACTATTTGCCGTCTGCGCCGGCCTAAGTTAAATTTAACTCGTCGGCGGCGGATTCCGTTTCTTCCAGCTCCCCGATATTACTCTCTGTCTCACTAGCGTCGCCACTCACCTCCAGCGGAGTTTCGGATTCACCGCCAGCCAGTAAGGCAGCTATTTCTGGTTCGTCAGGGGGAACAAAGCGCTCGGCGTAGATTCCTACTGTTGTAAGGAACAGAATCATGATGACGGGTCCATAGATCATTCCCAGCATACCGGCAAGTTTGAGACCGCCGAAGAGGGCCAACAGCATCAGCGTAAAATTGAGGTAGGCTTCTTTGGACACCAGCCTGGGCCTCAAGATCACATCCAGAGGATTTACAAACAGGTAAAAACCAACCAAGACGATTATGGCTGCGGTGACGTTTCCGGTGATAAGGGCGACGATGGCGATTGGAACGGCGACAAAACTTATACCCACAACGGGTAAGACGCCGAAGCCGATTGACATCATGGTCCAGAAAAAGGCGAAGGGAATGCCAGCTATCCAGTAGAACACTCCCATCAACAACCCCTGGAGGATCGTAAGGAGGAAGATGCCCTTGACCACGGATATCGTCATTTCCTTGGCCTTTATTAGATAAAGATCGTATATCGTGACGTCAAGAGGGCTTAGCCGTTTCAGCCGTTTATTCAGGTCATCGGTGGCCGGCAGCAATGTTGCCAGCAAGGATAGGAATATGATCGCGCTAAAGAATAAGTCTGGAAGCGAAGCACCCAGGCTGATCGCCAGGTTCGACACCCAGTTCAGCGCCCCCCTTGCCAGATCTTGAAAACCCTCGGCCAGTTGGTCTTCATCGATCTGGAGACTCGTCATGGCTTGCTGAATAAACTCCTCGAATCTAACCAGAACATCCTCCAGCTCTTGCTCTAATTCGCCAGAATTAATGAGCTCGATCAGGCTCCTGATCTGGTTTACGGTGAGGGTGCCCAGAATTAGGAGAGGAATGATTATCAGCAAGAAGAATATTATGATGGTCAAGGTTGTAGCCACACCACGGCGTCCTCTGACCCATTTCTTCTTCATTAGGTAACTGTACAGGGGTCTCAACAGCACGATTGTGATAAGAGCGATGGCGATGGCACTGATGAAGGGCCTGATCAAGAGAAATGTCAGAACCGCCAGGCCGGCAAAGATGCTGAAGAAGAATATCCGGCCCCTCTTGTCATCTGTGGCCATAGCGTTCCTCCATTGGGTGATGGGTCGCGAATCCGGGCAGAGTGGTCAACTTACAGCTTGTCCCATTATACATCAAAGCAAACGCCTCGTGTTTCACCGTCTGGAAACACAAACCAACAGTATCCTAGTTCAGACCATCAATCACGAGTTGTCGAGCTTGACGTTCGTACAAATTGACGCTCCGTAGCGTCGCAGTAGAATAACCAGGCAATGGGCCGTCTGGTACATGATGTACTATAACTGGCGGTGATGGCGTTCTGTGAGTATGAGATTTTGGGTTGTCTTCCGTAAGCCAGGTTGATTATGATTGCTTCGATTAGCGGTGTCGTTCAAAAAGTGGGAAAGGACCATCTGGTGGTGGGCGTGGGAGGGATCGGCCTACGGGTGTTCGTGCCTAGAGGCGTGTTGGAGCAGACCGGAAACGTCGGTCGATCTGCCAGCCTCCATACCCACATGATCGTTCGAGAGAAGGAATTGTCGCTTTATGGATTTGAGAGCGAAGAGGATCTGAACCTGTTCGAGATCTTGCTTGACGTGAGCGGCGTGGGGCCAAAGGTAGGGCTCTCAATTCTTTCCACGCTGAGTCCGGAAGTAATAAGAGGCGCCATCATGCGGGAGGAGACGGCCGTCCTGCAGCGTGTACCCGGCATTGGCAAGAAGACGGCCGAGCGGATCATGTTTCAACTGCGGGATAAGATGGATGTTACAGCGGAAGTGTCTGAGATTCCCTTTATACGAGATGTCGATGCCGATGTGATTGATGTGTTAACGACTCTCGGCTTCAGTATCGTCGAAGCCCAGACAGCGTTGCAGAATATCCCTCGTGACGTGACCGACCTGGATGCACGCGTTCAACTCACCCTTCAGTACCTGGACCAGGGCTGATCTTGCTCCCGTCTATGCTATTAGGTGCCATTTAACCGGTGACGTTCACCGGCGGCTGGATTAACCGGGGGGTTGATGTTGTCACATATCTTGGGGCCGTGGTGTTTAGAAGGGTGCATTAGGCATGTCCAACGATGAAGCAAAGGGAACCAGGATGGCGGTACTCTCGGACAATATATTAGTGGAACGCCTGGGTCGTGGAGACATCACGTCTTTCGAGACCCTGTTCTATCGCCATTATGATCGGGTTTACGGGCTTCTATTCAGGCTAATAGGAAACCGCCAGGAAGCGGAAGACGTAACCCAAGAGGTCTTCATCAGACTCTACCGCCAGCCTTTTGAGGGGCAGCGCGAACACAATCTCAGCGCCTGGCTCTACCGGGTAGCGACCAATATGGGTTACAACCATATCCAAAGTCGAAAACGACGTTGGTCTCGAAATCGTTTGCTGGTTCCAGATGCCAGCGAGAAACAGGGCGATCCGGCCGAAGAGGCTTCGGCGGCCGAAACCCGGGAAAAGATCCGGGCCACGCTGGCTCAATTGCCCGAACGCCAAACCCAACTATTGCTCATGCGCCAGATGGGCTTTAGCTACGCCGAACTGGCCGATTGTATCGGCGTGGCTCCTGGCTCTGTTGGCACTCTGCTTGCCAGAGCCGCCGACGCCTTCCGCTTCGCTTTTAAGGAGGAGTTATCCGGAAACGACTAGTCGAAACGGGCACCGTTTCTGCTCTGAGAATCCGGCTTGGAGAGAAGAATATGACCGAAAACGATGATGAGATCAGAGACGTGATTGATGAGCTAACTTCTTTAGCGCCGAATGCTGCCGAAGCACCCAGACCGGCTTCACAGGCTTTGGCAAGATTAAAGCACCAACTTGAACCGCATTCTCAACAACCAACAAACAGGAGGATACCAACGATGTTTAGTCGAAAATACGCGTGGGCTACACTTTCCGTCCTCGTCTTGCTCCTAGTTGCCGCGAGCATTCCAGGCGTCCGGGCCGCGGCGAGCGATTTCCTGGGTCTATTTAGAGTTCAAAAATTCGCCCCGATTTCCATCTCCGCTGAGCAGTTGGCCGTCCTTGGGGAGATAGCCGAGTCAGGTTTGTATCCCGGTGAGATCGAAATGCTCGATGAACCCGGTCCCGCCGAACAGGTGCAGTCCAGAGAGGTCGCCGCTGCGGACACCGGCTGGCTAGCTCGATCGCCATCAAAACTTGGTGATCCAGACCAGGTGTACCTGGTAGATGGTGGCTCCGGACGTCTAACTATCAATGTAGAGAATACGCGGGCTCTGGTGCAGGCCGCCGGCGCAGATCCGGATCTGATACCCGACAGTCTTGATGGAGCAGTCGTCGATGTCACTCTCTATCCCAGTGTGAGTCAAAATTGGTCGGATGGCATCGTACTCGTCGAATCGCCAAGCCCGCTGGTCGAATACCCTGATGATGTGGATACGGCCGCCCTCGGCGAAGCGCTATTGCAGGCCTTGGGTATGGATCCTAGCCAGGCTCGCCGCCTGTCCCGGAGCATTGACTGGACCAGCACGGTCCTCTTGCCAATACCCGAAGATATCGCTACATTCAACGAAGTCGGCGTAGATGGCGTCGACGGATTGGCATTCAGTAGTTTGGACGGGAAAAATAGCGCTATCCTATGGCAGAAAGATGGTATGGTTTATGTTCTGAGCGGCGGCGAGGTCGCTGACCTACTAGACGTTGCCAACAGTTTGCGTTAGAGATTATACGGTGGTTATATGACAGACTAAAGCCGCCGACAGTCGGCGATTTTAGTCCAGAATCCATCGTTTTTGATTTTCTGTAACCTAATATATGACGAATTCAACAGACTTGGCCATCGATGCCATTCGTCTTCGAAAAGAGTTTGGAAGTAAAGTAGCCGTTGAAGACCTTACTCTGGAAGTGAAACGGGGTGAGGTCTTCGGTTTCCTGGGTCCGAACGGCGCGGGCAAGACGACAGCGGTCAAGATGTTGATGGGATTGTTCCACCCCACAGCTGGGACAGCCACTTTACTGGGCAAGCCGCTGGGCGATAGGCTCACCCGGTCCCGAATTGGCTTTTTACCTGAACACTTCCGATTCCATGAGTGGTTGCAGGCCTCTGAGTTTCTCAATCTACACGGCCGTTTGTACGGCATGAGCACCGAGGACCGAGAGAAGACCGTGCCGCGATTGCTTGAACTGGTTGGTCTTGGACGCCGGTCAAAGACCAAGTTGTCGGCCTTTTCCAAGGGCATGTTACAACGTATTGGCCTCGCCCAAGCATTGTTGAATAGTCCAGATCTGGTATTCCTTGACGAGCCTACTTCCGGCCTCGATCCTTTAGGCCGAAGGTTAGTCCGGGACATTATCAGGGACTTGCGGGTTCAGGGTATTACAGTTTTCTTGAACTCTCATTTTCTGAGTGAGATTGAACTAACCTGTGACCGGGTTGCGTTCATTCGTCAGGGGAGAATTCTGCGGGTGGCATCCCTGGCTGAACTGGCCAGTGAGAATGTGCAGATCAACCTTCGTCTTGGAGATCCGAATGATGCTCTCTTGGAGGGACTGAAAGATTTTGGATCTGATGTTCGTTTTGATCAGAGTGAGGGGTTGATCCACATGAGCCTCACAGCCGACAGCAAGATACCTGAACTGGTTAGCTGGCTTGTGGATCAGGGACAGGCGGTTTACGAACTCAGTCCACAACGCCTGTCGCTTGAAGAGCGATTTCTTCAAATTGTGGGCGATGAGATGCTCGATGCTTGATCTGATAGCTCTTGAGCAATCTGTCAATGCACGCGGTCCAATGAGTCCTTTATCCCTGGCTTCGACTGTGACGGGCACACGGCGCCTTCAGGTCTGCCGATTCCGGGGCGAATCATGAAAATCGCACCAATTGCCCGACTGACCATTCGCGAGACCCAGCGTCGTCGTATCCTGTGGATTGGCACTCTAATGGGAATCGCTTTTCTGGTCGTTTTCGGCCTTGGTTTCCACTTCATGTACTTGGATATTAGCCGCGTGATGTCTCCAGAGGAATTTCGAACACCATTTCTTTTCATGACAATGGCAGGACTGTACGCCACCAATTTTCTGGTGATCATGGTGTCCGTACTCATCTCCGTGGCAACGATTTCGGGCGAGATTGAAACACACACAGTTGAAAGCCTGCTGACCAAGCCCATGGACCGGTGGGAGCTGATAATCGGCAAATGGCTGGGTTATGCTCTAATCATCTTGCTATATGTACTGTTGTTGCCAGGGGGAGTACTCCTCATTGTGTATCTGCGATCCGGCCTTACCCTCAGCAACATTCCTTTTGGGCTGGCGTTGATCTACCTGGAAGGATTGATCGGTTTGTCGGTCAGCATCGCCGGTGGAACACGGTTGTCAACGCTTGCCAACGGCGCCCTGGCCTTTATGTTGTTCGGCATCGCCTTCGTAGGCGGCTGGGTGGAGCAGATAGGCGCCTTGTTTCGAAATGAGACCGCGGTAGACGTGGGGATAGTCTCAAGCCTGTTCATGCCTACTGAGACTCTATGGCGAAAAGCAACCACCCTCTTCGAGCCCCAGATGGGAGCTAGGATGGATATCGGCGGTCCCTTCATCGTGGCAGCCCAACCGAGCAACGCCATGGTCGTTTACTCCGTGCTGTACGTTATTGCATTGCTCGCCCTCGCACTCTGGCTGTTCGCCAGGCGGGACATATAACCAGAACAATATATGCTTCTGGCTGACCCCTTGCGGTTCGGGTGAAAGCCCGGGTTCCGGGTGAAAGCCCGAGTTCCAGGTGAGAGCCGGGTCAACTTCAAAGAAATCCCACTTCTCTCCTAAGTTTGCGATAAGTATTACCTTCGTTGACGGCCCTAGATGATATAGTTATGATTCGATTTTTAGCATCAGGTCCTATTAGATAGACGTCAATGCAAGCGACTAGTACAGTCCCCCAACCGCATTCCCCTAATATCACTCGCAAGGTGAGCTGGTTCTTGGTAGTTCCAGTCACCGCAGCTGTCGTCTTCAGTATTCTCCTGTTTGTGGTGATTACTACCTACCAACAGCGTCATGAGGAGAGTATTTATACAGGGGTAATGATCTGGGGGCAGGATCTTAGCGGCCTTACCAAAGAGGAGGCTATTATTCTTCTCGAGACAGCATTTCCATACCCGCAACGGGAATCCATCGTCCTGGTTGATCCCGTGAGGGGTGATCAGTGGGTGCGTACGCCAGCCGAATTGGGATTGTATTTCGACGCACAAGAAACCGTAGCCGCGGCTTACGATATAGGACGTACAGGTGGGCCTGTTAGCAGACTCCTTGAACAGTTCGACAGCTGGTATTACGGTCGCCAATTGGCCCCTATCGTCGTCTTCGACGAGGGAATCATGGACCAAGCCGTAGCCGAAATCGCTGATACCATTTACCAGCCTGCAACCGACGCCAGCCTGGCTTACAACGGTAGCGAGGTGGGTTTTACTACTGCTCAGGTTGGCCGAAACCTGGACGCAAACGATACGCGCGATCGACTCGTTTATCCGGTAACCAACCTGAACGAAGCCCAAATTCAGCTCCTAATTCACGAAACCCAGCCCCGTATCGCCGACACTAGTGCTTCAGCCCAGCAGCTCGAGTACATTATGAGCGGTCCCATGACTCTCTACTTACAGGAGCCATTAGCCGGCGTCGATCTGGAGAACGTGACTATCGCGGTCGATGAGTTAATCAAGTGGGTCCGAATACAGACGGTGGAGGATGATCAGGGAAAGGCAGCCACGGTAGTGTTTTTAGATAAGAATGCAGTTATTTCGTGGTTGGAATCCTACCGTGAGCTGTTAGAGCGAGATCCGGTGAATGCGCGTTTTTACTTTGACGATGCGACCAGCGAACTTGTCCTGGTCGAACCTCACGTAAGCGGACGCGAACTTGATGTAGAGGCGACCGCGGACCAGTTCCTAGGCCAGGTAATGAGCCCTGACCGGTCTATGCCTTTCGTTTTGAAGGAGAAAGTTCCCGCGGTTCATTCTGGAGCCACCGCGGCTGACCTGAGTATTAGCGAGCTGGTTAGTGAAAGCACGACCTGGTTCTATGGATCGTCCAACGAGCGTAAGCATAATATCGCCCGAGCGGCATCGAATTACTATGGGATAGTCGTCGCTCCGGGCGAGGAGTTTTCCTTCAATGAGTATCTGGGTGAAGTCAGCGCCGAGCAGGGTTACGAAACCGGTTTGATTATCTTCGGCGGCCGGACAATTGAGGGTGTGGGTGGTGGCGTATGCCAGGTAAGCACCACCGCTTTTCAAGCTGCTTTCTGGGGTGGTTTTCCGATAGTAGAACGCTGGGAACATGGCTACCAGGTTGGCTATTACGACGATGGTGAAGGACCGGGCATGGACGCGACGGTTTACTCTCCCTTGGTCGACTTACGCTTCATAAACGACACACCCCATTACCTGTTGATTGAGAATTACTATAATGAAGCGAACTCGTCGCTGACGTTCAAGTTCTATAGTACAAGTATGGGAAGGACCATCGTCAAGGAAGGGCCTTTCATTGAGAATGTCACACCGGCCAAACCAGACATCTGGGAAGTAAATGACGAGTTGGAGCTGGGCGAGATAGAGCAGATCGACTGGGCGGTTGAGGGAGCCGATGTCGTGGTTGAGCGCTCTGTCTATAACCTGTACGGTGAATTGCTTCGCCTGGACAACTTCGTTAGCCACTATGTCCCTTGGCAAAACATCTACCAATATGGGCCAGGCACCGAGCTGCCCGAACCCGATCCAACGCCATCACCGACGCCGGAAGCGGGCACGCCTGAGGCGCCAAGCCAAACACAATAATGGAAGCCTGACCACAACCGTTTTAGGCCAGCACCGATCATCCCCGTTACTTTTCTCCTATCTTCCCGACTAATTAGATACAGATGACCTTGGTTTCATGGGAAACCAATCTTCCGTACATGGCAAAGGACGGCAGGCCTTTGATCGAAGAGCTAACTATATTGGTTAGCACTGATTAGTAGAATGTGGGTTCCGCTTCCGATCCAGGAGTGTGTTTGTTATAATCGTGAACTGGTAACACCAGATAGTGACCGGATCGCGACCGGATCGATTGTGATAGGATTATCGTTCCGGTCCTTGGTTGGATGTCATTGGTCACTTGATGATGTTCTTGTAAACAAACCCTTTCACACTATTTCGGAGCATCCACACGCTGTGCAAGATGAACTGACGCTGTTGGAAGGAGTCCGGCGGCTTGATCCGACGGCTCTTGAGCAGGTTCACGATACATACTATCCGGTTATCTTCCGCTATATCTCCTTTCGCGTTGGCGATCAGGAAACGGCCGAAGATCTAACCAGTGATGTTTTTACTCGCTTGCTGAGCGCTGTGCGAGATCATACGGCGCCTCAGAATACGCTTAGTGGTTGGTTATATGGCGTAGCATCGCGGGTGGTCGCCGATTATCACCGAAAAAGTTATCGAGCAGAGCACGTGGAGTTGACGCCGGCGATAGAGAGCAAGTCGCCAGACCCGTCTGAAGCTTTATCAAATAAACAGACGCTTGAGGCGCTCCATGCAGCAATGGACGATCTTACCGAGGACCAACAGGAGGTCATTGCCTTGAGATTTGGCTACGAAATGCCAATCCGTGAGGTTGCAAAACAGATGGGAAAAAGCGAAGGAGCCATTAAACAGCTTCAGGCACGAGCGGTTGCCGCCCTTTCACGTACACTTGGAGCTCGGAGAAACTGAGAATGGGCTCAGCGACCGATCGTATGTTGATCGATGCTCTCGATGCCCTGGAAAATGGCGAATCGATAGATTCGATCCTGGCCAATTATCCGGTGAATAGGACGGAGCTGCTACCTGTACTGGAAACCGCAGCGAGGCTTGCCCAGATCAGGGTTGCTCATTCCCTAGAGTCCCAGTCAAGTTCGAAGCGGAAGTTTCTCGAGCGCGCCACGGACCTACGTGGAGGTGCTGAGCGTCCAAGAACATTTGCCAGCTTCTTCAGGCGATTCGCCTTGTCAGTTGTTCCTCTCATGCTGGTTTTAGTCATCCTCGCTTCGGGTATCGTATTTGCATCGCGCTCAGCGATACCGGGCGATGTTCTCTATGGCGCAAAGCGTGCGGTTGAGGATCTGCGATTTACACTGACCATCGATTCCCAGGCTCGACAGGCATTAGGCAACGCGTTTGAGCAGGAACGGCTTCGTGAAATTAACGCCTTGCTGAGAGAAGGCAAATCAGCGGACGTCGAGTTTAGCGGTTTCATCGAGGTGATAGGGACTGACTCATGGATCGTCGCTGGTATTCGCGTGCAGTTAGATCCTGAAACGAAGATCGGTGGTGAGCCAAAGGTTGGCTACAGGGCTCTTGTGAAGGGAAAGGCGACCGATGGGAGATTGACGGCGAGCGAGATTATCGTTAAAGGGAATGGATTAACCCTTCCGGAGATAATACCTACCAAGCCAAAAATAGATCCGCGTGAGCTGGTCGATCCCCTGGCTACAGAATCTCCCACCAGCACACCGCAACCTAGCCCAACGCCAACCGAAACCCCGTCGCCTACCTTAACCCAGACACCGACGCCTTCCCCCGTGCCATCGATAACTCCAACGCCCGACGACGATGGCGTTGGGGACGATGATGGCGGCGGGGGCGACGATGGCGACGGCGGCGATGATGGCGGCGGGGGCGACGATGGCGGCGGGGGCGACGATGGCGAGAGTGGCAGCGACGGAAGTGGGGCTTGAGAAGATATCCAGGGCATCTCATAGAGAGTGTTTCCGTTCCATATTAACCATCCATTTGCAGACATCGTATAGTCGGGCTTCCTTTTCCTGGGTCGAAGTATTCTTTTTCAAATAGGTGGCAACTTCGCTTTTCTATTCGTGGGTGACGGAATCACCGAACAATAACAATACGGTCGTTTTCTATTGACAAGCCCCGAACATACGTGCTATTATATCAGAACCTATGTTCTATCCTCTTCCCATTAGTGAATGGGGTTAGTCGCTTCCGGTGTCTGACTCCATTCACGCTCCTCTATCACCAATCGCGTCGATAGTATGGTAGTACGCTTGATTATTACCTTTCGCTGTGCTACCATCGCATGTGCGCGGATCCCTGCGCAAACCGGACTCATTTTTAATCCTATTGGATTTTCAGCCAGATTTACACAGAGTAATTGGTTCGATACGAAAGAGGATGCTTGATTAACAGGTAGATCTACTCCTGAAAAGACCTGATATCTTAGGGTCTGTAATTCTGTTAATCGATGTTCGGTGACTCAGGTGAACGCGTTGGCGTTCGCCTTTTTTGTTTTTATATCAGGATTATCAAATGCGAATTAGCAATGAGTTTTTTGTCCGGCTGTTTGGCGCAGTCGCTGGCGCAGCCTTTGCCGGCTACATTGGGGCCAGGGTTGCCATATATCTGGATCTGAATTCGGAGTTTATGGTCTATGTAGTGATATTTGGTCTACTTGGGTTCTTAATCGGCCTGATATTGACACCGATTTTCACGACGAGGCCGCTAAGTAGTGCTCGGAGGCGGATAACAGGCATGCCGGTTGAGCGCTTAGTAGCCATTATCGGCGGCGTCTTTTTAGGCTTGATTGCCACGAGCTTGCTGACTCTTCCCTTGTCTACGCTGCCATCTCCGTTTCGACAGGTGTTGCCCTTGGCTTCTGTGGTAATACTGTGCTATCTGGCCATAATTGTTCTGAGCCTAAGACAAAACGATCTCCGGTCTGCTCTTAGTTTTCTGCGAGTCAGCCGAGGTGCGCGGCCGTCCGAGCAAGAAAGTGAAGAGAGTGTTCTTCTGCTGGATACTAGCGTCATTATTGATGGCCGCATCAGCGACATTTGTAAGACAGGCTTTATTCGAGCCTCTCTGCTGGTGCCAAACTTCGTTTTACTAGAACTCCAACACATCGCCGACAGCTCAGATCCATTACGCCGCAACCGGGGACGGCGCGGTATGGATGTACTCAAGTACTTGCAAGAAGATTGCCCGATACCGATCCGTTTCACTGATATGGATGTCACCGATGTCCGTGAAGTCGATAGCAAGTTGGTTGCCCTGGCTCGCGAGCTTAGCTGCCCTATCATGACCAATGACTATAACCTCAATCGAATCGCGGAATTACAGGGAGTGACTGTCCTTAATATCAACGACCTGGCCAACGCTGTGAAATCAGTTTTCCTTCCCGGTGAGGAGCTCGCTGTGAAGATAGTTCAAGAAGGCCGTGAAGTAGGCCAAGGCGTTGCCTATTTGGACGACGGGACTATGGTCGTGATTGAAGATGGCAAGGATCATCTCAACGATACCGTTGAGGTTGTGGTTACAAAGGTACTCCAAACAACTGCGGGCAAGATGATCTTCGCCCGTCCACATGGGGTGATCGTTCGATAGAGGTATTCCGCGTCTATCGTATTGATCCACGGGCCGGTGGCAACTTGTAGATCGGGATGATCTATGGCGGTCATGGTCTGCCCGACAATTGATAATTCGGTAGATTGATAAATTAATCGCTGCAGGGAAATAATGGGACCTGAGCAAAGGGTTGGGAGCTGAAGTGATCGAATACCTCTATCGTCGCAACACGGTTCTGGAAACGTTGCGAGGAAGTCGAAGAATCCTGCACCGTCTCTGGTTCCAGAAAGGTTTGCGCCAAGTCGACCAGATCGTCGACAGCGCGCAGCGAAAGGGGATCCCGATCGAATCGGCGACGAAGAGCCAGTTGACGGATCTGACAGATGACAGCAGCCACCAAGGCGTTGTGCTCGAGGTGGGACCGTTTCGGTATAGCGAGGTCGATGATATGCTGGCTCTTGCCGCGGAAAGAGGGGAGATGCCACTCTTGCTATTACTTGATCTCCTGCACGGCCCAAGAAATATCGGAACGCTCTTGCGTACGGCTGAAGTTTGCGGAGTGCATGGCGTGATCGTCCAGGATCGTCGCGCACCTGATATAACCCCCCACGTTGTGATCTATTCGGCCGGAGCGGCCGAACATCTCCTCATAGCCCAGGTGACCAATCTGGTACAGACCATTCAGAAATTGAAGGCGGCTGATGTATGGGTTGCCGGTCTTGATCTGAGCAGTAAAGCGGATCGTCTAGGTCGAGTTGATCTAAATCTACCAGTCGGCATCGTCGTCGGGAACGAGGGCAGTGGTCTGCGCCGCCTGGTTCGGGAGAGCTGCGATTTTCTGCTCGAACTTCCTATGCGTGGTCATGTCGGCTCGTTGAACGCAGCCACCGCGGGCGCCATAACCCTTTATGCTGCCTGGCAAGCCCGGGGGTTCGAAGGAGCTTCGAAATAGCCCTGAATAACGACCACTTCTGATCTATGCGTCAGGCGCCGTTCGTCCTAGAAGACCGAGGATCAGCGACAATTCACCGCGATGGTGAACCTCGTGCTCGATAACGTGTCCTACCATGTCTCCTAGCAGGTATTCCTCATCCCATGGTGCTGTGACCGTGCGCCCAAGATCGGCATCTGTCAATGTTTCCAGGTAATCCAGTGTATGGGCGTGAACGGCCGAGAGAAGCCTCTTTATAGAGTCGATCGTCTCATAGTCGCTTGGATCGTAGTCTGGAGGCCACTCCTGCAGTTCTTGGATTATCCCAAAACCAACCTCACCCATCTCTTCGTGAGCGATATGGATCATTAACTCTCGCACGGTCCATAGCCCACTTCGCGGATGGAAGGAAAGATCTTGTTCTTCAAAACAGTCAATAGTCTCCACTAGCTTTGTTCGGATTCGATCCCAGTTGCTAAGAATAATTCTAAGAGTCATCGTTTTTATTCCCTGATTCCATGATGTTTCGTCCATATCGCCAATATACGTCTGGTGACCTGCTCGACCAACACTAGTATGGCTCCTACCCAAACGGAGCTTCGTCTCTATCTATCACGCCCACCATCCAGATCATGGGTATCTTTGCCAGTCTCTTCACCTGGCGGCTTTTCTTCATAGCCTTTCTCCCGGAGCATCCTCTTGATGTCCGCTAGCTCGTCCCTAATTTCGGCTAACGCGCTCCCTTTTTCTCCAGCTCTTGGATTGAAGTATGAGGCTGCGTATCCGGTAAAAACGGCCAGCAGCAGAACACCTCCACTCATCAGGATAAATCCAACCAACCTCCCCGAGGATGTGGTTGGAACCTCATCGCCGTAGCCTACCGTAGCCATTGTCACGAAGGACCACCAGACCGCATCCTCCGGGCTGGATATGGTCGCGATCGGAGAATCAAGTTCCACATTTAGAATGAAAATACTAGTAAAGAGGAGCAAGAAGAACATGGCGAAGGTGGTTGTCAGCAGAGCGCTCTCGGCCCGGTGTTGTTTGAATGTTTCCCAGATGGAGCGACCAGTCGTCGCTCGAAGATTATTGCTGGTCCTCACGATCCGGCCAATGCGAAGAAGTCTCAGGTAATATCCGCCAGGAAGACTGCTTACGAAGTCCATCCAGCCCCATTTAAGATAGGCTATTTTCTTAGGCGCGTTATACAGCTGCCGGAAGAAGTCGTAGAGGAAAACAATGACGATGAAGTGGTCTACAATTATCAGGATTTCAACAGTAGTGTCCTTTACCGGCACGACTGTCGCGAGCAGAACAACGACAATTGAATAAATTGATAGAAATACGATGAACAGCTCGTAGGTCGTGTTAATGGCTGCTTCTTTACCAGCATTGGGGTCTTTCGTTTCGTTAGCGGGCATAAGCGCCACCTCCTGCTGTAACAGACAATTCAGAGCGATTGCCGTTGGTTCTAGAGGCTATCAGTCACATGGTGAAACTCGTAGGTGTAATGAGCCAGGCTCAGCTCTATGGCATTTTTTTCCACAATGAAACGGTCAATACGTGATAGGTTTGTGGCCACATATCTATCGGCTGAACCTCAACCGGCCGGTATCCCTTGTCCCCAAGACGGCGACCATCTCGGGCCATCGTCGCGATATCCGAGCCGACGTAGATCAACTTGTCCGGATTCAGCCGCTTTACCTGATCAAGGATAGTAGTGCTTAATCCAGCCTCTGGTGGCTGGACAACCAAGACGTGGGGAGACTCTTCCAGATTGGGGACGATCTCTTCAACATCGCCCTGGTAGATAGTAACATTGTCGCAATCTGCCAAATTTGTGGACAGATCGGCCACCGAATCGGGATTTCTTTCAACGCCCACAACCTCCAGAGCAGATCGAGCCAGGAACGCCGTAAGCAGGCCAACACCACTATCAAGCTCTAGAACCCGTTCGTGGTTAGACAACGATGCGTAGTTCAGGACTGTATCGACCATTAGCTCTGTCGCACCTGGATTGGAAAAGAAGAAGCAGCCTGCGGTTACTCTAAAGGAACGCCCTTTCACTTCGCGAATCGTATAATTGTCACCAATCAGATTGGCCGTTGTACCATCTGGCAAAACCATATTAACCGAGATGGGGACATCGGCCGTCAAGGAGGGCGCCTCGTTGCCTTCGACTTCCAGCGCTGCTAGCGAACTACCATCGTCTCCGACTCGCAGCATCAGGCGACGAAGCGACGGTAGATTGAGATCGACCTGACGGTAGAGTTCCAGAAGGTCTTCTTTGATGATATGGCAGATCTCGATCGGTATGACTTGTTTTGATGTGGCGGACCAGAAACCGAGTCTACCGTCGTGCGTCCGGTCGAAAGTCACCTCGGTGCTATAGTGCCATGGTTCAGGGCTCTCGAGGGTGGGATTGACCTTGACTTGGGTCATCTTTCCGATTCGACGTAGCTGGTCGACGACCACTGACTCCTTATAACGCAGTTGTGCTTGGTAGTCGATATGTTGGAAATGGCAACCTCCACAAAGACCGAAGTGGGGGCATCTGGGTTCAATCCTGTCGGGTGAAGGTTCGAGAACTTCTACGAGTACGGCGTGGGCATAGCGGGGCTTGGATTCAACTACCTCAGCCCGCACCGTTTCTCCCGGGATGGTCAACGGCACAAAAACCGCCCGATCACGATGATCTCGACCCACAGACTTACCACCGTTCGCCATATCGGCGAGAGTTATGGTGAGCATTTCCCCCTGTGTCAGATTATGAGTCTCGGGCATTAAAAGTTGATTTTGTCGGCGAAAATAATACAGTATATCTCTTCGATCAGCCTATTTTACCGGAGGCGATAAGCATTGTGAACGAGGCGATAAACCAATGGATAAGGAAGGGGTAAAGGAAGGAACCCGTCTGCCAGGCGACAAAGCCGAAGGCGGCGCCTCCAAATAGAGTGGTTAGGGCCTCCAACTCAGGTTTGTTCAGGTGCATAAAGGCGAAAGGAACGGCCTGCAACCAGATGGCCGGTCCTGGTCCAAGGACGGCCGCCAGGCCGAACAACATAAATCCCCGCCACATAAATTCCCAACCGAAGAGATCTACGGCTGTTATATAGATTAGGTAGAGTGGGTTATCCGGCGCCTTGGCCGCATAAAAACGCTGCATCGGCGGAGTTCGGACAATAAACCACAGAATCACCGCCATGCCGGCGCATCCGATGATGGTCCACATTAGCCCGACCCGCCAATTACCCAATTGAAAGCCGTATTCAGCAGGCCGGTCCCTAAAGAGCAATAGGATCACCGCCATCGGGATGATAAAATAGAGAATCATCCGGTCATAGGCCTTGTTGCCGGTAATGCGGTGGTTGTAGTAATCCACCATCGGCAGCAGCGTTCCCATGATGATAATCAGGGTTAGTTTGAGGTCGAAGTCGATACCACCGATTGTCATGCGCTTTCTGAGCTCATTCATAATGTTTCAACAGAAGAAGAGATTATAACAAAAATGCCCGACCGGCGGCCGGGCATGACCAGATTATGATGATCAATATCCCTTCTTAATGAGTGATTGGCAGCGCGATCAGGAAAGTTCGACCATGTCCTGAAGCAGGCGCTCAATAGCCATGGTATGACTGCAAACAGCTCGAGAGGCAAAAAAATCGCAATCGCAATTCCAGGTGCCGCGGTTGTAACCTACGACATGGGAGTTGTTGTTACCTTGAAATGCAACTTCAAACGAGTCGAAACGGATCCTGTCCCTTTCCTCCGCGTATATCTTCGCTTTCTCGATCTTACCAATCATTCCATAATCCATTGCACTCTCCTAACTACGGTGATTTGTCTGGTAAGGAAAACCTTGCCAGAAGCTAGTAACAAAAAACGCACGCCGATTGCGCGCGTTACCAAAGCGAAAAATGGGCGGAATGTAGCACCTGATGCACCGCACATGATTAAAGTATAACCCTGACAACGCCGCTGTCAATCCTTCGAATAAAGATGTAGGTTAATCGTCAGGAACGGATCCTTACGGGTGACAAAGCCAGGTGGGAGTCGATCCAGTGTCCATCATTAGCCACAATATTCTGTCTCTGCCCCGTCACAGCATTCAGGAGGGCAACATCGATGGTATAAGTTCCGTCAGGCAAATCCAGAGTTGTCGTCAGCTGATGGGTATCAGTGATGATCTGGCCCATCATCCAAGAATTCGTATGGGATGATCCTTGGGCCGGTCGCCCATCCGCCTCAGCCCACATCTGCCCCGTTTCATCCAGCAATCGCATCTGTACGATATAGTCACTCTCAACATCTCTAAGCGCCTCCCAATACAGTTCGACTTTTAATGTCTCTCCAGGGCTGACTTGCAGTTGATCATATTCGTAGCCGATCAGCCTGATTTCACCGTTGAAGTTTTGGCTTTGTGGATTTGGGTAACTGTCAGCACGAGGGATTATATTCAGTTCGCCCAGGGAGAGAGAATCTCCAAGCGGAGAACCATCTTCGGCCGAAACCGCCAAACGATAGGCCAGCGGGTCGTAGAGCCCAATTGAAAGCGTCGCTGAGGACGGCGCATAGGTCGTTTCAGGAAGAAAAACACGTACCGTGTCCACGAAACGTCCCCCCCTCTCCCATTGGCTACTGGGAAAATTGCCAAGGCCTGGGTGGGTATCACGCTGAGCGATGATGGATCCCTCCTGGTTGGTAAGATGGACGAATAACAGATAGTCACCTGGTGGTTCGGCGTTGATCTCCCAGTACAGGTTGATATCCACAGGATCACCCGGTCTTAAAATGTCTGTCTTTAATTCGTAGCCGAGGAGCGTTACCAGCGTATCAAACCGGGCGTTCATCTCATTTGGGATGCTCACATCGTCCACGATGGACGGCGGCTTGGCGTAAGCCGGTGAGAGATAACCGAAAAGAGCGACCAACGAGAGGGCCAACATGCCAAAGACTATCACCAGGGTAAGGATGCCGACCGGCGCTCGGTCCGGGTTTGAAATAGGCTGGCGCTGGCGAATACGCGTCCATAGGCTGGCCATTCCATAGCCGAATTCCAAGGCCCAATGGACAAGACCGTAAACAGAAAGTAAAGCAAGCGCCGATATGGCAGGGAAGAAAAAGCGACCATTTGGCCCGGCGGGACTAACCAACATATAGCCGAACAACACGAAGAAAAAGAGGCTCACGTTGATGGCAAGGAACACAAGGCTCACCCTTTCCATCGGCGCTGCCCGCCTGAAGAAACCAAGGATCGCGCCGGTTAGGCCAATGATTGTAACAACCAGTAACCCATCGTAGATCGGCTGCGGCATGGGAATTTGCCCGAAGCCGAAACGTCCCCAGAGCGTCGACCAGGCGTAAGGTAATTCCGAAAGAACCAGAGCGAAACTCTCGGTAGGATCGCGAACGCCCCACAGTTCGGTCACTGTCGAAAACCCGGTGAGATCGCCGTACAGGCTAAGATTTCGAACAAACCACCAGCCGGCAATCAACCCAGCGACGACCAGGATCAGCGCGTTGACGACCACCCAATTCCTGCCCTGCCACTTCCTCCAAGCTACCCAGGATATAGCCGCTTCGATCAAGATAATGGTCGCAGCCAGGTTAGCTTTACTTAACAAGGCGATTCCATAAACCGCTCCCAGTATTAGCCCCCAGCGGATGCTCAGCCCATCGGGATCATGGAGCAGATAGAGACAGGTAAAAAGGATCGCCGATCCGCTGAAGGCAGCAATGATGTCATTGTTAATCGAACCAGACATGTAGAGGAACATGGGATTGAAGGCGACTAGGGCAGCGGCCCCAAGCGCAATCTCTTGCCGCCGTGGCCAGATAACCCGGCTGGATGCCCATGTCAACCACACCACCCCTGCGCCAATAAGGATATTGATTCCCCGCATCATGTAAACCGCCAGGGCTTCGCCACTCCAGGGGAAGTTCTCGTCTTGGCCATGGAGGAACTGGTTCTTATTGTCCCTACCTATTTCCCAATAACGATAGGCCCAAAAGGGGTTCTCGGGCGGCGTGTAACACAGATCGCGGCCGGTATCTATCCAGAAAGTCGCCAAGGCGCCGATCGCGTAATACAAGGGAGGATGATGACTCTGAGAACGGCAGGGTTCTTGTCCTTGCACCGGGAGTCTTCCGGTGGTGCTGATGGTCCGGACGAACCGATAATGACGGAGCTCGTCGGTGGCTTCGTGGAGGGGATTGGTCACGCTGTAGGCCACAGCCAGGGCGACGAAGGCGATCAACAGAAAAATGATAGCCTTCCGTCCAAAAGGCGAAGCTTCACTACTCGAATCAGGAGACAATATCTTCAAGGCTTTGACCTAAGTTCATACAGTAAAGGAGAATCAAAGGTTTGCCAACCTCACTATGGAATGAGAGCCGGGCCCGATTCGTGTCAAGTACGCGCTAATCTTCTAGTTCCAAACGGATATGATCACGGCCATCGCCGGTAAGTATCCGTTCGCCAGTTTTTGGATCGTAAAGACCAAAGATGATTGCGGTGGACCCGCTTCCGGCCGGGGCCAACAATGTATGTTGCTGAAGAAAACGATCACCTGGCTTCAGGCCTGTAACGTCAACCCACAAGCCGTCGTCACCAACTATGTAGACGCCGACCGAATCTACTATCTGCGCAAAGACGGAAAGGCGCGGGCCGGCATATACACCGGGTGGTGGTGGATTGCTGATTAGGGGAAGTGATGGTAAGTCAAGCGACCGGTCAACAAGCCAGATTAGATTTAGAGCGCCATCATCTGGATGATACTCTGACGAGAGCAAGCATAGGCCATTGTCAAAACAGATCGGGTCGTCTTGAGTGTCATCCAGCTGCGCAATTCGCGCTAGCGCGAAGCCTCCGGCTATCTCGCCCGGCACCGGTTGGTAGAGCTCTTCAAACAAAGAAGGCGCACCTGGAGAGCCCCTAAAGACGATTGCTGGCTCGCCATTCAGCTGGAGAATGATTGCTCTTTGCGGATCGTACCAACGAGGAGCGGTGCGATGCCGGTCCTCGAGATCTATCTCTAATGCAATCCGATCCCAAGGCCCCGCGAGTAGTCCGGTCACACCGAAATCATTATATTCTTCGCGATCGTTCAGGAATAGAGCCAAATCCTTGATGTCCGCCCGATAAAGAAAGCGAGTCATTCCGCGGGATGGCCATTCGATGAAATAATCCGGTAGATCACGCCTGGCAATAGTTAGTAGTAGAAGACCCGCGATCGCGGCGACGAGGGCATTGTTGCGCGTTGTCATTGATGGGAAGCGCCGCTGTAGCCAGTTGCTTAAGGGGAGGAGCGGAAGGGCCAAGATCACATACACGGCCGACTGGGCGATGATCGTGTGGCCAAGACTTGCGGCCGGAACACTGATGAAACCTGGCGAGATGCCCACCAGCCACCAGATCAGGACAAATACACTGGCCCCTTCCAAATGCGGCGTTTGCTCCAGAGCAGAAGGAGTTGGAGCCACGCGTACAACCTTGAGCCCGTAGCGCATTACCGGCTTGGTCGCGTACCATAGCGCGGTCAGAAAACCAATCCAGAAAAATGCGGCGCTTACCGGGCCGAACACGGGGCGATTCGGTATATTGTAAAGCCATTCATCGTCGCCATCGCTGTGAAACATGTTAAGGGTGCGCGCTATGTGCCGTCCCAGTGGTGCGAAATTTCCTTCTCTGGCTTCGGTTAGTGGGACAGCTAGTTCCTCTACCCGGGCTTCTGTTTCAGGTTGTCGCATCAGGGTAACTACCAAGGGCACAGCCAAAATCGACGCCAGACCAAACATGACCAGAAAACCCTTCCAGTTGCGTTTAAGTGTATTTCGCTGGAAGAGGGCTAGATAGAAAAAGAAGAGCAACAAGATTATGGGAATCCCTCGCGAGGCGAAATAGGTATAGAAACCTATTCCCAGAAATAGACCTGCGAGGGCGAACCAAATTGTCGAAGTTCGGGTAAGGAGATTTTCTGTTGCTGTGATTTCCTTATCGACTGTCACTGTTGGACTTTTCTTCAAACCCCGCCAGAAGGAGTAGAAGGACGAGAGCATGAATAGCGGCAAGCTGATGTGGCGGATGCCGATCCGTGAATACATCAGCGACCAAAAACTTACCGCTAGGGTGAGCGCGGCAAGTAACGCGACCCTCCGTCCGAAAAGGAGCGAGGCGAGCAGATAGGTCAAGATAACAGTCGCCGTTCCCAAAATAGCTGGAAGCCAGCGAATGCCGGCGACGCCTGGTCCGAAAAGAGAAAGCAAACCGGCCGAGAGGACATGGTAGAGGGCTTCGTGTCCTGATGCATCGGGGTAATAGAGGGCTAGATCACTGTCGAGCACTTTTTGCGAAATGGCCAGTGTGTTGATCAATTCGTCGTCGCGCCAACCTGGGGGAACGGAGTCGAGCTGCCAGAATCGAAGGATCAAGGCGAAGATTGTGATCACAAGGATCAGCAACAAGGGATTCCGGTTGGCGAATTGAACGACCCTGGTCCAGATGCCGGTCGGGCTATCTTTTTCTTCCGTCATTCGATCACGGTGAGAGGCGGCAATTGAACATGATCTCCGGCGGCGATCCCGTCGACGATAACCGGTTGGCGAAGCAGGTCTGGACGCGAATAGAGACCAACAATCATGGGATAGTCGCCCGGTATAGTCGACTCTGGCAGGGTAAATCGATGAAGCTGGATGAAGACATCACCTGGGCTCCAATAGTAACCGGGCACATCAAGCCGGTCTGCCTGGGCAATGGGCAACCCATCCTGGCCCAGGACCTGGGTGAAGAGGACAGCATCCTCAAGTGGCTGCCTCACGCGCCATAGAGTAGCCAGACGCACCTCCGATCCGGGTGTGGGTGTTGGCGTCTGAAGATCGTACCCTAGAAATTCGGCCGCATCTCCGATTAACAGCGGTGTTGAGTTACCCGAAGGAAATAGAATCTCATCCTGGAATTCGCTTTGCCAGCCTGTCACCATCAAAGACCCATCAGTTGAGTAGACAGATAGCGGCCGATCCATATCTGTCGAACGAAGGGGAACAATCTCTAGAAGTTCGCCATTGAAATACCTCTCCAGATCCTGATTAAGCGGCGCGAAACCGGTGAAGATGGTGACGCTTTCACCGCCTTGTGGGGCGATCAGGCTATGTTGCCCGTTAAACCAGCGGAGCGCGATATCTGGGTTTTCAACAGTCAATAAGCCAACCGATGGACTGTGATATCGGTCAGGGGTTGTGTTCGAAATGGCAGCCGGTCCCTCGGCGTTTTCATCCAGATAGCGCAGGGCGGAGACGAGCGACGACTCGTATTGCACCCGGACCTCGGGATCGTTAGCCCAGATCGCGAAATAATCGCGGACAGTCAAGGCGAAGACAACGGCGAAAACAGCAGTTACCAATCCTATGGACGTCCTTCTTGAGATCGACTGGCTCTTTAATAATTCCGCGAGTGGAATAACTGGAAAGAGGTAGATCACAGGTAGCAGGCCAATGACCCGCGTTGTACTTGCCTCAGGACCGGTAATCAGGGCCGGAGACAAACCAACAAACAGCCAGGCCAAGGAAAAGAAGGCGGCAGAGGCCTTGCTAATGTGCTCTCGATTCCTGATGCCGGTTATCAGCCACCAGACAGCGATGACGAGGCCGATGATGAAGAGCACGGCCATCGGCGTTGATAGAAACGGTCTGCCTGGGATGTTGTAGCGACTTAATACATCGCCCGAAAATGTGAAGAGTTTGAGGCTATCGAATGAATTGGTAAGCAGTCGATCAAAGTCGCCACGAGCCGCATCTTCCAGCGGCCCACTTAGTTGATCTAGTCGTATTTCCGCCCCAGGATTGGTCGCCAGGAAGATGAACATGGGGGCCGCTACCAGTACGGCAGCGAGAAGCATGAGTGCCGTACCTCTCCATGTCTTCGAAAACAGAGACCGGTCGAAGAACAATAGAAATAAGAGAAGGGCCGGAAAGATGACCCACATGATTCTAGCAGGGAGATAGGCGTAGATAGTGATTCCCAAAATGACTCCGGCGAATAGAAAAGAGGCGGTCGGGGAGCGGAGACCTACAACCAGAGATTTTGAGTCATGTTCGGAACTGGGGCGAGGGCCGGAACGTTTGAGGGCCGTCCAGTAGAAATAGGCGGCCAATGCAAACAACGCTGGAAAAGTCACCGAGCGCAACGCTTGACGGCCGGTCATCACCGCCCAGAAACTGACGGCAACACCGGCAGTCGCCAGCAGGGCGATTCTGCCATCGAAGGCGCGCCGGATCCAGGCATAAGTACCGGCGACAAGGATCAGACTAAAAAAGGCCGCTGTAAGCCGACCTGCCATATAGGAAGGCCCAAGGAAGTTCATCAAGCCGGCGGTGCTGTAATCGAACAGCGGTTCACGCCCGTAACCTACCGTGAAGAAGAGTGGACGAATCCCGTTCACGACTCCCCAGGCGTCCAAGCCATGATCGGCCTCATCGTGTGTCAGGCCTGGCGGTATTTCATCCAGGGCTGCTAGGCGCAAAGATGCAGCCACCAGAAGAATAAGAACCAGCCACGCGCGTCTATGGGCCATGATGGGCGGATGATACTGAATCACAGGAGGAGCGGCAAGGCAAAGGCGTCAATGTCATATTGGACCTTAAGTAAAAACTAGTGAACTACCCTTCGACAATACACTCCGGAAAAGGATAGCCATTCGGCCATCCCTACAACTCCCTGATTCGAGCCGGCGACGGAGGTGCGGGTGGACTAATCCCTGATACTTATGGGATCAAGATCTGGTGGAAGGACGCGGATGGCGAGCACGTTGTTTTCGATAACAGAAAGATGCAGCCAATCGCCGGCGGATCCATCGTAATCCATACTTAACAATAGCGAATCAATAATCAGGAAGTTGATTAATATCGCTTTGGACCGCATTCTCCAAATACTGTATAAGAAAAGCCGCACTTGAAATCAAGCGCGGCTTTATTTGCATTAACAGAAAGTTCGAACGTTTCTAGTTAACCAAGGCTTCCTTGGCCACATCGACTAGAGAAGCAAAAGCAACTTCATCGCGGACAGCGATGTCGGCCATAACCTTCCTATCCAGGCCCACTTCAGCCAGCTTCAGACCATGAATAAATTTACTATAAGGAAGGCCATTTGCCCGGCTGGCTGCATTTATCCGGGCAATCCAAAGCCGCCGAAAGTCACGACGACGTTGCCGGCGATCTCGGTAGGCATACCAGTTTGACTTCATGAAGGCCTCGTTGGAGCGGCGAAATAACCTGCCACGAGTACCCCACTGGCCTTTTACAGAGTTTATTATCTTCTTGTGTCGATGGCGCGAAACCGTTCCTCTCTTAACTCGCATCTTTCATACCTCGCATTTGATTTGGCCTGGTCGCTCAGACGGGTGCCATGCTTGACGGTCGAGGCCAGGCAGCGATTAGACTTCCTAACCAGGCGGGTTGGCTTTATACTTACCTAAATATGGAGCCAGTCGTTTAATCTTTTTCAGGTCACCCTTGGCAGTAACTTCCACGTTCTTTCTGATCCTGTATAAAACGCGTTTCGATTTCTTGCGGCGTAGATGGCTCTTACCACCTTGTGTACGCATAATTTTTCCACTCTTGGTCATCCGAAAACGTTTAGCTGCCGCCTTATAGGTCTTTAGCTTGTATTTCTTTTGTTTCTTGGCCATGTCTTGTCCTCAATGAACCGCGAATTTTCAACGACTGCTGTAAGGTTTATTTGCGATCTTCGCCGGAATGCTGCTCACGAAAAAGCCCACCATGGGCTTCTCTACCTAGTGTATTCAGTTATGCTCATCCTGAATAATAGTCGGGCTGAGGTCAGCCAAGGGGTGCCAGCATCATGACCATCGACCAACCTTCCATGTTTGGTCTCTGTTCTACTGTCCCTACTTCTTCAAGGTCTTTGGCTACGTTATCCATCAGCTCTTGGGCAATTTCAGGATAAGTAATCTCTCGCCCTCTAAATCGCACGACAACCTTGACTTTTTTTCCCTCGTCCAACCACTGTTTCGCCCGGCGAACCCTGAGATCCCGGTGGAAATCCGTGATCTTCGGCGTAAGCTTAATGGTCTTTATCTCGACCTGTTTCTGATGCTTACGAGCTTCGCGTTCGCGCCGTGACTTTTCGTAGATGAACTTGCCATAGTCCATTACCCGGACAACCGGGGGTCTGGCATTCGGAGCTACTTCAACCAGATCAAGACCGAGATCCTTGGCCGCACTGACTGCTTCCTCAATGGGCACCACACCACGGTTGGTGCCATGGCCGTCGATGAGCCTAACCTCACGGGAACGAATACGATTATTTATACGATAGTTTGTGCTGATGGATTGCCTCGCGATTTAACCACGTACTCATAACAGCAAAACCATCCAGCCAGGGGCCGGACAGCAGCAAAATGATAACACAAGGGGTAAGGGGCGTCAATAAACGTCACCCCAGGAGGAGATTGAGGGCGATCAGGAGGACAAATAACAGGCTGGCCAGGACAAATACGCGGCGAAGATCTTGCATGACGTAGGCGTATTCCTCGCGTAATTGCTCCTCGACGGGCACTACTGGCCCCTTTTTGGGCTTAGCGGACTCCTCTTCTTTCACCCTGCGACGAACGCGACGTACTTTTTTAGCCATATGCTGCCTATTATACGTGATAATCAGAATAAAGGGTTTGGCGCTGCCAGATCCGCGAATATGACAATTCGTTTGTTATTCACAAGATATGGGTAGCAGGAGATCAGGGTAGTACTAGCGTGATTCGTGGGGGCCATCACCCAAACGTCTGTTGGCTCGACTACCTGCAGATCCCGCACCACATAAGTGTAGCTATTACGATCCGAAGAGATTACGATTTCATCGCCCTGGGCAAGTTGATCTATGTGACGGAAGATCTCCCCATAGATGTCGTTATGTGCTGAGAGAACGATATTGCCCTGTTCTCCAGGCAGGCCAGAACCAATGTGCTGTCCTACTCCTTTCTTCAGTTCTTCCCAATTATCGCCTTGAACGATCGGCTTATCTAGATCGATAGCGGGGATTTGGATGCGTCGTGCCTGCTCTGGACCCGGGGTTGGTACAGGTGGGGGTACATACGCGTCAAGGATGGGGAGGAGATGTTCCGGTATCTCTCCAGCTTCCCCAGGCTCTGGCGGTCGGCCGTTGATAGGAGGTATGTGCCCACTTGGCAGTACAACAACACCGATCACCGGGGTGGCGGTCGGAGTGGGCAAGGCAAGACTGGCGCTCTCAGCCTGCTGAACCTCGGCGATCTCCTCATTCAGTTCACGGGTCGTCTGCCAGATCAAGTAGGCCAGAATAATCAGACCAACAACGGCCACAATCTCCACGACAAGTAGGAATCGATTTGCAAATGGACGCCAGGGAATTGCCAGGCGCTCCTCGACATCATCCTCTGCTTCCGGTTGGGCATCCGCATCGAAGTCAATGACGACATCGGCGCTGTATACATCAGCGCTGTATTCATCAGCTCCGGTCTCAAGAGCTGGCGAGTCTCGATCAAGATCCTCCTCTACCTCAACCACCCTGCCTTCAGCCTTCAGCCGGCGCAACCTGTTCTGGCGCTTTGATCGCCTCTTGATGTAGAGTAGTTGTTCAAGCTCCTCGACCGTCAGGTCGTTGATTTCGCGCTTATCACTCATCAGTGTCGTTAATCTACGTGCACCTATGATACAGTCCGAACACTGTCACAAAATACCTCGCAATAATCATCCAGTACCTGACCTACAGTCCGTCAGGTTCCCACCCTTTTCCTGGCAACAGCAAATAGTTCACGTTCGAAGAACCAGCGGAATGGGGGGACGGAGAAAGCCATCCAATGCAATCCATCTATTAGAAAGCCTTCACCCTTGGAACGAGGAGGAGAATCGAGCCAGACTTCTGAACTGAATCCCGTCTGCTTTAGCGTCCGGTTCATACTCCACATATCTTGCTCATTGACGTGGACAACCTGGTTAACCGGAATAATAGCCCTGGGATTCTTGGGATATTGGTCACCCTGCCCTAGTAAGCGTCTTCCAAGCCTGACCACGGGGTAGGCGTATTTGTCGTACCAACGATTTGGCGCCGTATGGATGATAAGCCGTCCGTTATGATTCAAAACTCGTCGAATCTCTATCAACGACTGGTTTAGCTCCCACGGGTAGAGGTGCTCTACTACATCAAACAACAATACGCGGTCGAAGTAACCATTAGGAAAGGGTAGGCGTTTGGCGTCAGCACGGCAAACCCCAATGGGACTGGTCAGCTCATCATGCAAGTCGCTTTCTTGTTTGATTGCTTTGGCCGTCATCAGGGCAGCTACCTCAGCATAATCGATGCCGAATGCTTCTATGCCCAGGTGCATGCAGTGTCGGATGATCTCGCCGCGCCCACATCCGACATCTAGAAGACGCATTCCCGCTCGAACATCGGCTTTCGAGAAAGCGTCGTGAAGTCGTCGAGACAGATGCTTGCCCTCGCTCTCAAGAAACACATCATACCCTTCGCAAGCGGTAAGGAAGTATTCCTCAGTATAGAGCGACGAGGGCAGTGATTTACCTTCTGGACTTCCCATAACCGTCGCATTATAGAACAGCGAATATAGCGCGTCAACGCGTAGCGTCAACGCGCCGCCAGGAGCGGTAGCGATCGGCGAGCAGTGCTGGACGACGCCAGATCCGGATATGGTCTTGGGGTCGATTTCAGGTCACGTCCGCCCAACTGCCCGGTAGTTTGAACGTCCATTCTGGAAAGCTCTTCGAAATTAGGGTACAACTTTTCCCACTATACTTCGTAAAGTTCAACAAAGTGTCAGGAGATGAATTACCAGGGTTATAAGGAAGAACGTGTCTGGCTAGAACAAGCCAGACAAGGCGACCGGGAAGCGTTCGGCAAGCTTGTCGGAGCGTATGAGACGCCAGTTTTCAATCTGGCTTATCGAATGCTTGGTAATGCGGACGAGGCTGAACAGGCAGCCCAGGAAGCCTTTATACGGGCTTGGATGCGTCTTGAAGGCTACGATCCGGCTCACAAATTTAGTACATGGTTGTTATCGATAACATCAAATTTTTGTATTGATCAGTTACGTAAAAGACGGGCTGTGTTGCTGTCAATTGACGAGCCATTGCCCACCCATCCAGCGCTTATGTCAGAGAGAGAATCAGGTCCAGAAGCTAGAGTTGCAGAAACCGAACGGCAAGTTGTTGTGCAGAATTTGCTAGAAACACTGCCGGCCGACTACCGACAGGCTGTGGTACTTCGATATTGGTACGACATGTCATACGAGGAAATCGCAGAGGTTATGGAGACCACGGTGAGCGCGATCAAATCGCGGCTGTTCCGTGCGCGTCGCCAGTTGGCGCAGACTGGCGTCCAGATGGGTTTCATCACGACCACAGAGGTCGAGGCGATAACCTAATATACCGAGAAGTCGGAGTAGAAGATGGAACACGAAAAGATATTCACACTAATGATGGAAGCCCTAGACGATGAGCTCGGAGAGAGCGGACAGCTTGAAATGCGAACTCATCTGGAGAATTGTCCTTCTTGCTCTCAGGAGTGGGAGGGAATTCAGGCGATCCATCAGCTTTTCCTTGAGACACCGGCTCTCAGTCCAGCGGCCGGCTTCACCCAGCGTACACTAGGCTTATTGCCTAACCCGGCATACCGATTATGGATGGGCAGCGTCGTGTACGGATTGCTATTAATCAGCGGCCTCCTGCCGGTCGTGGTTATTATCTGGCTTACCTCGCAATTTGGCCCAGCCTTGGACCAACCGGCCTTCGTAGACGGCGTTTTGCGCGCAGGTGGGCAGGTGGCCCAACTTGGCAACACGGTTCTGGATGCGTTCAGGCATGGGGTGGTCAATGCTGGTGATTTGATCGGGCAACAACCGGCAATTATTGGATTACTGCTGGTAATGGTAGGCGCCATCCTCCTTTGGGGAGGAGTCTACAGCCAGTTAACCAACCCTAGAAGAGTGAATAGCTTGTGATGGAGAATTGAAGATGAAACGACTACTAATTCTTGCGATACCTATCTTATTGATCATGATGCTCCTGCCTAGTGGGGTAGCCCATGCTGCTCCTAATTTTGACCGCATTATTCGGGAGGGCGAAACAGTTAATGAGGATGTCGTCATCTTCGGTGGCACGCTGGTCATTCAAAAAGGGGCCCGTGTAACTGGAGACGTCGTCGCCTTCGGCAGCGACGTCACCCTAGCCGGCACTGTCGAAGGCGACGTCGCTCTCTTTGGTGGCTCGGCTAATTTGGGCGGCACGGTAGAGGGCGACCTAGTTATTATAGGCAGCAACTTGGTGGCCAACTCGGCGGCCGAGGTGGAAGGCGATTGCGTCCTGGTTGGTGGAAATGTAAGTAGTGAAAGCCAGGGCGGGCCCAACTGTTCAGCCTTCGGTGATTTATCAACCATCACCGTGTCGGCAATCACAAACTTACCGATCATCCCACCGCTGCCGCGTCTACGGACCCCGGCCGAAGCCTCGTTCGGATTCTTCGGGCGCGTCGGTGATATCGCCGGAAGAAGTTTACTATTCGGTCTTCTGGCCCTGGCTTTGGCGGCCGTGGCCCCGAAGCATCTAACACAGGTCACGGACACGATAAAGCGGAGGCCTGCGGCCAGTGGCGCGGTTGGATTCTTGACGATATTCGCCGCGATCTCACTGCTGGTAATTGTTACCATACTGACCGTGATACTGATCTTTGTATGCATCGGCGTTCTAGGTATTCCAATCATCATCGGCATCAGTTTGCTGCTGGCGCTGGGTCTCTTCATGGGCTGGGTCTCGGCCGGTGTCATTTTCGGAAGGTGGTTGGCTCGAGTGCTGAAGCTCTCCAATCGCCGGCTAACGGTAACGGCCGCTCTCGGTACGGCGATCTTGACCCTTGTTGCCGGTCTTCTGAGTTCGCTTCCATTCCTCTTCGGTGGCTGGTTGTGGACACTAGTTGTCTTAGCCATCACCTGCGCCGGTCTTGGCGCCGTTGCCCTGACCAGGTTCGGCACCCGTAACTATCCCCCGGCAGCGGGAATGAGCGGTGAAAAGTTTGAAATCGTAATGGACACGTTGCCGGAAGATGACCTACCGCCGAAGTAAGTCCTAGGACCAGCACCTAGATCTTCGAATCAAATCACCCGGATCATAAAACGGCGTGCCTGATAACAGGCACGCCGTTTTTCATTTCATATACTGCCTAAATTGGACTCAATTCGTCCAACAGCGAAGAGACAGGCTCTCGGCGCAGCTCATCCTAGCAACTTCCGGAATTTGACTCGATTGGTAAATTGATAGTTACATGGCGTAGGCAGCATCGTCTGATTTCGAATCGATCTTGGCCGCTATCTGGCCAAACATATGCCCTATCGCAACGCTGATCCAAGCCCCGCCAACCAAGCCCGCGATTATGCCACCGCAGATCGTTATTGACAGGATAACGGAAACGAGCCCCACTAAGAGTCCGGCTACAATAATGGCCACGACCGCAAGTATGATGTCACCAATATTATCGCGTGCGATTCCGAAGACCTCGCCCACGCGAAATAGGGGGCCGAATTCGCCGGTTCGGATATATTGCACATAAATGGCGGGAACAAGGGCGATAAAGACCAGGAAGTACAGGAACAACAGACAGCACAGCACCGCGATACCGCCGGTTGCCACTCCGCTTATCCCACCGAAAACAAACTCACCGGAATCGGCCGCTTCTGTGATAACCGGCAACCAGAGGAAGGTCATACAGAGTCCCAATATCATCAGGGGCAAGGCGTAAATAAATGTTACTATCCAAACCACGGCCCCGTCCATGAAAAGCTGTCCCCATTCTTCCCATTCGGGAAGTGGGTGTTCATCTCCTCGCAAGACGTTCTTGCCAACTTGAATCCCATACCCCATGATCAACATCGTCGGAATGATAGGGATCAGTCCCGAAAACAATGCGACGACAGCTCCAATCCCAATCTTCTTGATCCAGTTATCCTCGGACGTAATGAAGGTAAATGCCTTACCTATTTCCACGATCACCCTCCTTCATTGAAACCCTATAATACACGGTCGCACAAGGCCATCGACCCTGTGCTTGGCTCTAACTCGTTACCTGAGCAAGAATTCCCACTCTGAGCAACGTCGATGAATAATACTTACTCGCCAGCGACGATTGACCCAGCCTTTACTGGAGCATCATTTCGATCAAACATCCCCTTTGTCAGGAAGCCAGCCCTGATTTTTCCCGAAATCAGTCAATACGGGAATTGGCATCCACTGTCCCTGGTAGGCCTGGATACCTACGAAAATACCGAAGGCCCAGGGAAGAATCCAGAGACAGACTGTGAACGACAGGAGCACCGTGATAGCCCAAAGCATCAGAGCCTGAACCGCATGGTATCGAATAAACGGCCGATCTTTCTTATCCTCAAGTATTAGGGCAAGCAAGGCGACAATACCGAAAATATAACCGAGCAACGCCCAAATCTTGTCGTTATGGGTTATTTCGTCGCCATCCATCTCAGATACTTTGATTTCCTCTTCCACGTTTTATTCCTCCATCTATGCAAGATTACAAATGTTAGGCATGAGTTCTTGAAGAAGGATTTTAGAACCGAGCATTCGATTCGTCAATAACGACTCCTTCGTTTATTGATGCCTGTTTGTCGGGGCCTGGATCGTCGGATTGTGGGATGAGGATGTCCGGGTCAACTCACGGAGGGCATTTGCTGTTAATATGGAATAGCTCGCGGTTGGAATTTTGCTTGTCGACGAAGAGTAAAGTTATCACAAACATGGCGTTTGGCTTGAAACAAAAACAACGCCAAAATAACATCGTTGGAAGTGTATGTGAAATTTAGTATAATCAGGGTGTTGTGATTTACTGATGCCAGGTGGCCGATTGGCGCATTCCATATCAAGTTCCGGATTGCCGACCGACCCGATCTAGTTTATCTCAGAGGAGAAAGAGGAAATGATTAGCAAAAAGTGGTTTTTCGTGATATTTGCGATGTTGATTTTAAGCCTTGTCCTCGTAGCATGCGGGTCCGGTGAGGAAGATTGCGCTGACGAGGATACAGTTTGCGTGGGATTGGTAACTGACGTCGGTGAAGTAGACGACAAAGGATTCAACCAGGCGGCCTGGGAAGCCGTTCAGTTGGCAGAAGAGGAATTTGACGCTACAGTCGACTACGTCGAGACAAAAGATGCCAAGGATTATGGAGCGAATATCGACCTGTTCGGCGAACAAGATTACGATATTATCGTCACCTCAGGCTTTGGCATGACAGATGCCACTCGAGAGGCTGGTCAGAGATATCCAGATATCAGCTTCATCGGCTCCGATCAGTGGCAGGCGGACGTCGTAGACAACGTGGCTGGAATTCTCTATCCAGAGGACATAGCCGGATTCCTGGCTGGCTCGTTGGCTGCTTTGTTGTCTGAGACGGGCACCGTGGCTGGTGTATACGGTACAGATCTTGTTCCTCCGGTTGTAGCCTTCAAAGTTGGCTACGAAAACGGTGCAGCCTATATTAACCCCGACATCAACGTGATCTCCACTTTCCATCCAGGAGGACTGGACGTCGCTTTCACCGATCCCGAATGGGGCGCCAGCACTGCCAAGCAAGCCATCGATCAGGGAGCTGACGTGGTCTTTGGCGCTGGAGGTAAGACCGGCAATGGGGCAATCATTGAGGCTGCCAGTGCTGAGGGTCTGTACTGCATCGGAGTGGATCTTGACCAGTGGTTGACGGTACCGGAATCTCATCCCTGCCTGGTAACAAGCGCCGTAAAAATGCTCACGCCAACGATCTTCGGTCTCATTGGTCAAGCCTTAGATGGCAACATGCAAGGTGGTAACAATTTCGGTCCTGCGGGATTGGCTCCTTATCACGACTTTGAAGATGTAATCCCAGCGGATGTTAAAGCCCAAATAGCGGAAATTGACGCAGCCTTAAAAGATGGATCTCTGTCTACTGGCTACGTACCGGGATAGGCCTAAGAGTATCATAAGATAACGATAATGTGTGACGCGCTCCAGGTGAGTGCGTCGCACATTGCTCTTGTTTGCTGGCAAAGCCATAATCCAATAGCTAGTTTAAGTTTCATCATAATATCCATACTTGTTTGTGGATATCCGCATTCCGAAATTGAGGCGGTCGGGAGATAAGCCCTATGACGACTGATTCATCATCGCTGGAGCCAGAAAAGGGCACAAGAAACGGGAGAGTCGGGATTGGTGGGTGGTTGAAGAGGACCTGGATGTCGATAAGAATACCGGTCGTTGCGGTATTATTGTCGCTGCTAATTGGAGCCATCGTACTGATAATTGCGGGCGCAAATCCCATAGAAGCCTATTTAGCTCTCCTTAAGGGCGCTTTTGGCAGCCAGGCAGCCCTTCAAAGAACCTTGGAAAAGGCCACACCGTTGGTTTTCACGGGTTTGGCCGTTGCCTTTGCCTTCAAAGGAGGGTTATTCAATATTGGCGCCCAGGGACAGCTTTTGCTTGGCGCAATTGTAGCGGCTGCTATCGGGTTCGGAATCAGTGGGTTGCCGTTTATCATTCACATGCCGTTGGCGCTGGCTGGTGGGGCATTAGCTGGGGCTTTGTACGGATCCATTCCTGGCCTATTGAAAGCCTGGACCGGCGCTCATGAGGTCATCACGACCATCATGCTGAATTTTATCGCCATAAACATTACCGACTATCTGGCCGATGGTATCTGGAAGGACACCAGCGCGAGCAATATCATTTCCAGGACACCGAAAATATTGCCGTCGGCTGAGATCCCAACCATTGCCTTTGTGCCCATAGGATTTCTTGTTGGCATCTTTATGGCCTTTGTCACCTGGTATGTTCTCTATAAAACAACTTTAGGCTACGAAATTCGCACCGTTGGGCTCAGTTCTCATGCCGCTAAATATGCTGGCATCCGGGTGGCGGCTACCGTTGTTTTGACCATGACGCTCAGCGGTGTTTTAGCCGGGATGGGGGGGGCTATTGAAACGCTGGGCGTCGTAGGCCGTTTCCAACCTGGTTTTAACATTAATTTAGGTTTTGACGGTATCACCGTGGCATTGCTGGCCAGGACCAACCCATTTGGCGTGATCCCGGCGGCGATACTCCTGGGCGCCTTACGAGCAGGGGCTGGCAGGATGCAGGTCTATGCCGATGTCCCATCAGAGATCACCGATATTATCGCGGCTTTGATGCTCTTCTTTGTGTCCGCCGACATGATCGTGCGCTGGATAATTCGCGCCAGAGAACCAGCCGAAGAGGAAAAAGTCACCCTCAGTACTTGGGGACAGTCTTAGGGAGAGATTGATATGGAAGCAACGGCATCAGAACCGGTAACCAAGCGAATATGGGGTCGCGTCGGCTATGGGGGAACTCTATTAATCATAGCTATTGTTATCATACTTGTTTTCTACTTTATTGATAGCCTTCAGACTGAAGCTGTCCTCGCTTCCGCAATCCGCCAATCGACGCCTCTGATATTGGGTGCTCTATGCGGCCTCTTGGGCGAGAGAACGGGAGTCATCAACATTGGCATAGAAGGTCAGATGCTGGCCGGTGCCTTTATTGGTTTCTTGGTGAGTGTTTACACAGGAAACATAGTCCTGGCTATTTTTGCCGGTGTTCTCACCGGGATGCTTCTGGGCACTTTCTTGGCCCTTATGTCTGTAACATTGAAGATGGATCAGATCATAGGTGGAACAGTCATAAATATTCTAGCCATCGGGTTAACAGGCTTTTTCTATGTGGGTGGTTTGTCAACTGAAGGCAAACTCAGACCGATAGCTATTCCCTTCCTGTCGGATCTACCAATTGTTGGGAAAACTTTCTTTAACTGGCCACCCTTAACCTATATAGCAATTATTCTGGTGTTCGTGATGCATTATGTGCTTTTTTATACCAGATGGGGATTGCGAACTCGTTCGGTGGGCGAACATCCGAGGGCGGCTGATACGGTCGGAATCAACGTATTCGCTATGCGGTACATCAATGTAACACTGGCAGGTGGGTTCGCTGGTTTGGCCGGCGCCTTCTTGACATTGGAGGCAGTCGGATCATTTGAAAGGGGCATGACCAACGGCCGGGGATTTGTAGCCCTGGCCGTTATGATCTTCGGCCGCTGGACGCCGCTCGGTGCATGGGGTGCGGCATTGCTTTTCGGCTTAGCCTTAGCTCTAACGACCCAGTTTCAGTTCATGGGCATAAACATACCACACCAGTTCACCGGTATGTTCCCTTATGTACTAACAATAGTAGTAGTAGCCATGACAGGTCTCTTTGGTCATTTTAGGCCACCGGCTGCCATTGGCCAACCTTATGAGAAGGAAAGCTAGGAAGGACAAGAAGATATGGTCCAATCCAACGGAAAAATTGTGTTAGAGGCCCGGGGAATTACGAAGCGTTTTCCAGGCGTGTTGGCCTGTGGAGGTATCGACTTGGTGCTCCACGAGGGCGAGATATTGGCTCTATTAGGTGAGAATGGGGCTGGTAAAAGCACCCTTATGAACATCCTATACGGCCTGTACCAGCCTGACGAGGGAGAGATCTGGATTAAGGGTGAAAAGATTCAACTTCAAAGCCCTCGCGATGCTATCGACCGCGGTGTGGGCATGGTTCACCAACACTTCCAACTGGTTGAAGTCATGACCGTTGCTGAAAATGTTGTTTTAGGTTCGGAGATCGTTCGCGCGGTTGATCGTCTGGATATACGGGCAGCTAACAAGATCGTGAGGGATCTTTCCCAACAATACGGTCTGCAGGTTGATCCAGAGTCTGTAATTGAAGATCTGCCTGTTGGGACACGGCAGCGGGTCGAGATCATCAAAGCGCTCTATCGAAATGCCGAAATCTTGATCTTAGACGAGCCAACTGCCGTATTGACTCCCCAGGAAGTAAACGAGCTATTCCAGATCATGCGCGAGCTCACCGAGCGTGGTGTGTCGATCATCTTTATCACTCACAAATTGAAAGAGGTGCTGGAGGTCGCAGACCGTGTTGGCGTACTGCGGCGGTGTCGAATGGTGGGCACGGCGTTGCCGGCCGAGGCCACCGAACGGTCATTAGCAGAGATGATGGTAGGCCGTGAAGTCGTTCTCCAGGTAGAGAAGTCTGAGGCTCGGCCTGGTAAACCTGTCCTGAAAATTAATGATATCCGGGTGTGTGATGTTCGTGAACATGAGGCCGTACGAGGTTTGAGCCTGGAAATTCGAGAAGGTGAGATTTTGGGAGTCGCTGGAGTACAAGGCAACGGGCAGAGAGAATTTGTCGAGGCTCTAACAGGCTTGCGCCCTGTCGAGAGTGGTTCTATACAGCTAGCTGGGCAAGATATCACCAATTTCACTGCGCGCCAGGTTATCGAGATGGGGGTGGCCCATATACCAGAAGATCGCGAAAAACACGGATTGGTTATGGCCTATACGATCGCCAACAACCTGGTTTTGAACAGCTATTATGAGCAGCCTTTCTCTCGGCGCGGAGTTCTTAATAATGAAGCTATTCGGGAAAATGGCGAAAACTTGGTTAAGGAATATGATGTGCGCACTCCTAGCATTGATACGCGGGCTGGCAGCCTATCGGGAGGCAATAAACAAAAAGTCATTGTCGCCAGAGAATTTTCCCGGCCGATTAAACTGCTCGTTGCTAATCAACCAACACGAGGGCTGGATGTTGGTTCGATTGAATTCATTCATAAGCAGATTATTCGTCAGCGGGATAGTGGGATAGCCGTATTGCTTGTTTCGGCTGAGTTGGATGAGATCCTCAGCTTATCAGATCGCGTTGCGGTCATTTTTGATGGAAGGATCGCAAAAACCATGCCTATCGCCGAGGCCAGCCGAGAAAAACTTGGCCTCCTGATGGCGGGATCAGAAGCTTAGAATTATCTGATTGAGTATCTTGACGGGAGCCCGCGACACGGTCGTTGAAGCTGGCCTCGAATTTGCCAACGTCGATGCGGGAGCAGGAGCCGCTATTGAAAAGAACCTCAACAGCTTCATCGAGGAAGGGTGGGGAATGATCATCACTTTTGGCTCTTTGATGGGTGATGTAATGGCGGCGGCAGCTCGAGAGATTTCGGATGTCGCTTTGAGGCACGCAGAGACCATAAGGAATGTTTTTGCCATCTATTTCCTGAAAATATTACCAGAGTGCTTCAAAGTCTTTTTAGGTTATTAGGATGTTTGGTTACGAGGCAACCTTATTCACCGTGCCAGATTTTTCTTGTATAATGCAGTGCGTCATAGACATTGGGCAGTTCTTCAGTGATTGAACTGTACTTTAGGCCAAAATCATCGACGTTGCTTGTAGAGAGCTGAAAGGGACGGAAATAACCATGTCCATATTAAAAGACCTGATTAATTTCACAGCCGGCGTGATGGGAATATTATTCGAAAAGTATGAAGGCTCCGTGGGAACGACCTCCGGAGTGACAGAGGTGGATGATTTGACCCAGATAGACGGCATTGGCCCAACTTTTGCCAGTCGCTTATACGCTGCAGAGGTCAATACATTCGCCCAATTGGCGGCATTGACCCCGGAACAGATCCGGGAGATCACCCACGTAACGGTCCAGGGCGATCCGGCTGATTGGATCGCCGAAGCCCAGACGCTGGCCGAAGCGTAGACGCTGGCCGACGCGCAGAAGCTGGCTTAGGCGCAGAAGCTGGCTTAGGCGAGATTCTCCCTGTCAAGGGCTAAGAGGCCCAAGCCGATGTTTACGGCGTAGCTGATAATGGCCACCCGGCCGTCGAAAAGAGCCTGCTTCAACTCCGTCTGGGAAACCCAGCGCACGACAAATTGCTCCAGGTCGTCATGATCTGGCTCGGCTATCTTCTGGGCGTTTCGGGCCAGGAAGAAGGATCCCACCCCTACGTGCCTGTTGGCATCCATGACAAATGAGCCTAGATCCAACCACTCCTCGGAGTGGTAGCCGGTCTCCTCCAGCAATTCTCTTTGAATAGCGGATAGCGGCTCTTCACCAGGTTCCAAGTACCCCCCAACTACTTGCCAGCTCGAACGTCCCAGGCCATGCTTATATCCCTCAATCACCATGACCCGACCTTCGCGGTCAAGGACCAGGGCGTTCACGTAGTCCCGGGTATGGACGTAGGGCCAGTTCGAGATGATCTGGCCATCGGGCAGCTGGACTTGCTGCATCGTCACCTTCACGTAGGGATCGTCAATAACCTGGTCTTGTCTTATGACAGTCCACTGCTCTTCTGTCATGGATATCCTCCTTCGCAGCTCGTCCGGTTTCGGGAATTCGTGAATGTCGCAGAGCGACCGCTTCGCGATCGTAAATCGTAAGTCGTAATTAGGCCACCTTCACTTTCTGACCACATATTGCCAGGGTTTACGATTGGCATTGTGTCAGCTACACTCTGAACGGTGTCTGAAAAGAAATCCCCATCGCTCGTCGGGCAATTAGTCGTATTGACCGTTAGCCGTCTCTTCCTCAGCGCCGGCTTGCGAATGGTCTATCCTTTTTTACCGGCCTTCGCCAGGGGCTTAGGTGTGCCCGTCTCGACCATCGCCCCGCTGGTATCGATACGGGGATTTACGAGCCTGCTAAGCCCAGTGTTTAGCCCCCTCTCAGAACGCTATGGCCGACGGCCGATCCTGGCTTGGTCGCTGGTATTGTTCGCCCTGGCCTGCCTCCTGGTGGTGATCTGGCCCTCGTACTGGCCCTTCGGAGTGACCATCGCGGTGATAGCCCTGGCGAAGGTCATCTACGACCCGGCAATGCAGGCCTACCTGGGCGACGTCGTTCCCTACAAACAGCGCGGCAAGGCTTTAGCTGTGACCGAATTGTCTTGGGCCGGGGCGTTTCTTCTAGCTGTTCCCCTGGTTGGCATCGCCATGGAAAAGCAAGGTTGGGAGATGCCCTTCTTGTGGTTGGCTTTGCTGGGTGTCGGCAGCGCCTTCATGTTGTGGCGCTTCATTCCGAGGGCTGACGGCCGCTCGGGAAAGGTAACCAATCTCCGATCCACGGTCCAAGTTATCAGGAGGTTCCCCGTAATCTGGGCTGCGAGCCTCTATGTCTTGCTGGCGATGGCCGCCAATGAGGTACTGTTGATCGTCTATGGGAGTTGGATGGAGTCCAGTTTCGATCTCAGCCTGGCCACCCTGGGCCTAGCAACGGCTGTCATCGGCGCGGCGGAGATCACAGGAGAAATAGTCGTCGGCCCGGCTGTCGACTGGCTGGGAAAGCGACCGGTGATCATCGTCACCGGCGTTCTGACCGCCCTGACCTACTTCGCTATGCCCTTTATAGGCGACAGCCTGGCCGCGGCCCTGGCAGCCCTGTTTGTGCTTTTCCTGTTCTTTGAGATGACCGTGGTTGGCGGTGTTCCGCTCATGACAGAACTTGTCCCGACCGCCCGGGGGGTGGTGATGTCGGTGATCTTGGCGACCGGCGGTCTGGGTCGGGCGATAGGCGCACTGATCGGTTTCGCCATCTGGTCCGGCGGTGGGTTCCAGGCCGTGGGAATCGTGTCCGGAACGGTGATGTCGATCTCGATAGTTATCCTCTATTTTTGGGTCAGGGAAGCGGCACCGGATGATGTAGAGATAGGGGCGTCTGGTTGATGACGGACCAATTCCGATCCCCGGCCCTCGATCCCCAGTCCCCGATCCCCGATCCGCAGTCCCCGATCCCCAGTCCCCAGTCCCCAGCGTAAGGAGTATCCAATGAAGAAAATCGATCTCTTAATCCATTCGGCCGGACAACTTTGTATTGTGCCCGGTATTAATGGGCCACAAAGAGGTTCGCATTTGGGCCAGCTGGGCATCATCAATAATGGAGCCGTTGCCGTGGACGGCGGCCTTATCCTGGAAACGGGATCCGCAGCCGAAATGATTGGTAAGTATGAGGGGCAAACGGTCATTGACGCCGAGGGACGCTGCGTCCTGCCCGGATTTGTGGATCCCCACACGCATATTCCCTGGTCCGGCGACCGAGCAGGGGAATTTGAACAGCGGCTTGCCGGAGCGACATATATGGAGATCATGGCTTCCGGTGGTGGCATCATGTCAACGGTTCGCCAGACCCGGGAAGCCAGCCTCGAGGCGTTGGTGGAAGAGAACCTGCCCAGGTTGGAGCGGATGTTGTCCTTTGGCACCACCAGCGCCGAAGCCAAGACAGGGTATGGCTTGGAAACCGACACAGAACTGAAACAATTAGAGGCCATCGCCTCCCTAAACGAGCGGCAACCGGTGGAACTTTCTCCCACCTTCCTGGCCGCTCACGCCGTGCCAGCCGATTACGAGGGCCGCACGGAGGCGTACGTAGACCTGGTCATCCGGGAGATGTTGCCGGCCGCGGCCGCATGGATGGAGGAACGTGATAGCCCCCTGTTCTGCGATGTCTTCTGCGAGGAGGGCGTATTTGATCTGGATCATACGCGACGCATTCTGGAACGGGCTCGGGATCTGGGCTTGGGTCTTAAGGTCCATGCCGACGAATTCGTAGGACTGGGAGGCACAGCGTTGGCCGTGGAATTAGGGGCGGTCTCGGCCGATCACCTGGTGAAAACACCGGAGGCGGATATTGAAGCTTTGGGAAAAGGGGAAACGATCGCGGTGGGTTTGCCGGGCACACCCTTTGGGCTCGGCCATCATGAATATACGCCGGCGAAGCAGATCCTGGCCGCGGACGGCGCGCTAGCGTTGGCTACCGACTGCAATCCTGGTACCTGTTGGTGCGAGTCGATGCAGATGATCATTGCCCTGTCCTGCCGTTATATGGGTCTGACCCAAGCCCAGGCGCTGGCCGCGGCAACGATCAACGCCGCCTTTGCCATCGGCCGGGGGGACGTGATCGGCAGCCTCGAACCGGGCAAACAAGGCGACATTCTCATTCTGGATACGATCGATTACCGGCAGCTTGGTTACCGCTTCGGGACGAATTTGGTCAAAACCGTTGTGAAGCGGGGATCTGTCGTTGTTACTAACGACTAGATATGCGCATGTTTTTCTTAGAACGCGACAATCACTTCGGAATAGCGAGCGCTTCCAGCTTAGCCAGCGAGGTCCTCAACACGTCAAAGCCACCTTGCCAGAATTCGGCCGAATGGATGTCAATGCCCGCTCGTTCCAGGATTCGCGCCGGGGCGTCAGAGCCGCCGGCCGAGAGCAAGGCCAAATAGCGATTCTTGAAATCACCTTCGTCTGCCAGATACTGCTGGTATAGGGAGAGAACCAGCAGCTGGCCGAAGGCGTAAGCATAAACGTAGAAAGGCACGCTGTAAATATGGGGGATGGCCATCCACTCGATATTGAAATCGTCGCTTATCTCGATCGAATCGGCAAACTGGCTGGCTAGATTTAGGGCGTACAAAGCGGAGAGTTCGTCGATTGTCGCTCCTTCCTTGATCTGCTTATGCGCGTCGCGCTCGAAAAGGGCGAAATACGACTGACGCATAATCGTGGCGTAATTATGGTCCATCTGGCGGAATAACAGGTCGCGAAGCATTTCTGGATCGGGATCCTCGGCGAGTAACCGGTCGATGACTAGCATCTCGCCGAAGGTTGAGGCCGTTTCGGCCAGGGGCAGGGAAGCATGCTGGGTTAATGCCGTATGGTGTTCGGCCAACATGGAATGAACGGCGTGGCCTAGCTCATGGGCCAGGGTGGCAACATCATCGGGCCGGCCGTTGTAGGACTGCAAAACCCAGGGCGTCAGATCTGGTGATATCGTCGAGCAAAATGCACCGCCCCGTTTTCCCTTCCTAACTTCGCTGTCCAGATGGTGTTCGGCGAATACCCGCTCCGCCAGTTTAGCGATATGAGGATCGAACCGCTCGTAGCTGGTCAGGACCAGGTCGACGGCTTCGCTGAAGTTATACCGCGTGTCGGCCGCCACCACCGGGGCGTATAAATCGTAACGGCGCATTTTTTCCACACCTAACCAGCGGGCCTTCAGTTGAAAGTAACGCTGGAAGATTGGCGCATTGGCTTGGCTCACATCCAGCAACAGGTTGACCACGTCGTCGGGTATATCGTTGTATAGATTGCGAACGGCAATGGGCGACGCGTATCCCCGAAGGTCGACGTTCTCACTTCGCCAGTCGCGGGCGATGGCCTGGTAGATCTGGCCCAGCACTGGCACGTCCTCTCCATATACCCTGTACAGCTCCTTGTAAGCAGCAGCGCGCAATTCGGGATCTGTGTGGCGATAATAGACGCCCAGCTCCTCCCGGGTCAGATCTTGCACTTCGCCGTCCACTTCTAGGGAAAAGGCATAGCGGTTGGTGATGGTGCTGTAGAGAGTCATCAAAGCCTGGGATCCGTTGACATCCTTGAGATTGATCACCCGCTCCTCGGGCTCGCTGAGGGTGTAGGGTCGCTCCAGTCGAAGCGCCTCCAACCAGTAATGATAATCGCCGGCGACCTCTAAAAACCGTCCAGCAGCGTTGTCATCTATCTCCTTCCACCATAGCTTGAAGAAGAGGGTGCGGTTGTCGGCGTCGGCCGTAACCTGGCGAAAACGTGCTTGGAGAGCTTGTACCGCCTGGTCTTGGGTGTCAGACGAGTAGCTCAGGCTTGCGAATCCCAAAAGCCTATACATCGCGCGAACCAGGCGTTCATAGGCCTGGACGATTTCTAGGAATGTTGCCGGTTCCAGGTCAGAGTCTAGTTTGGATCTCCATCCTTCAAATGCCTGAATCTGCTCTTCGGCGCTTTCTAACGCCTGTTGGATCTCTGGGTCATCTATGCCGGTGAATAAATCGGTTAATAGCCAGGCTTCCTGGTCATAATGATTCTTCGACATTTTCTTCTCCTTAATGCGTTTCGTGGAAATCCCAAACTACTTGTGGGAGGCAATTCGGGGATTCGATTGACGTCCAGCTACCGTATCCTCTTCAATAATCGCTCTGTTGTATGGCGGCGACGCGTCCCGTATCTTAAGTTGGTGAGCATGTTGCTACTATCTGCACAAATGGTAGCCAATCCATGATGCAACATCGTGGATCTCCACTTGAGGCAAGTATGAATTTTGACAAAGAGTGGGGAAATCGGCAAACCGGGGATCCGGAGAACGTTTCAGGAATGTTGAATGGAAGAACGACGACGATTCTCTATCGGATATTGTAGCCCTCAACAGCTTGGCGAAGTTTAAGGATGCAGTCAGGAGAATAGTATCCTTTGCGTAAGCTTACGTTGGCGTAAATAAGCGTTCGTGGGCCAACCAAGCAGCCCGGATTCAGGACGGCGTTGCAGCCCGTCTGAACATCGTCGCCTATGATGGCTCCCAGTTTTGCGAGACCTGTGTCGTATTCCTTGTCGCCGACGGTGATCCGAAGGGTCGGCCGGAGGCCCGTTGTTGGGTCTTTGACACTCATCATGGTCAGGTTACTCAACTTAGTTCCAGCCCCCAGGTTTGTGTGTGCACCCAAAATACTGTCGCCGATGTAATTGAAGTGGGGCGCATGCGCGCGCGGAAGCATGATGCTATGTTTAGCCTCGCAGGCGTGGCCTAATACGCTTCCAGACAACATGATCACATTTTCACGCACGAGAGCCCCATGTTTAACCACAGCGCCCTTTCCGATATAGGCCGGTCCAAGAACGTATGCGCCTGGCTCGATCCGTGCCCCCCGATCGATGTATAGCGCCCTGTCGCTTAGGTAAGCTCCCTCCATCACCTCGCCTAACACAGTTCTGGAATCCTGTATCAGCCTTTCTACATTTATCTCGAGGTGGGCCAGCGCCTGCCATACATAGTCACAGTCTTTGAACAATCCTTCTACCAGGGGATCGCTTAAATCAAAGAAATCACTTGGTTGCAGCATGTTTTTCACCTATATCGAGCGTAATGCCTCTTCTATTGCCGGCGTCAACTCAACCAGAAAATCGGTTACGGGTTCCAGGGCCAGGCCAATAACAGCCCAAACGATGAAAAAATCCCAGCGAATGTACGCATTAATGCCAAATCGTTTACCGGAATAATCCCAGGGGCAACGACCGGTGACTCGTTCTATCAACCAACCAGTGATGAACTCGACGGTTGTAAAACCCAGCGACCAGATCAACGCCCGGCCAAGTACAGGCACATCTCGAATTAGATCGTGTACCGGCTCATAGAAAATAGCAATGAGCCCGTAGATGGGGAACATCCAGAGGTAGGTCGTCCCTACCAGTCGCCAGTCTCGTCGGGGAACGCTCTCTGTTAGGGCCGTGTATACGACTTCACCGCACCATCCCCCAAGGCCATAGAGCACAAAACGAATCAGCATCCGTCACTGGGGATCGCGTATCGTCAGCATAACTCGTCTCACCGGTTAACCCAAGCCGTGTCGCGTTCCTCTTTCCCTGATCGTCTTGCGTTCAGTGACACAGGTTTCAAGGGTTAATCTATCTGGGCTCCACCAAAATTCTGATCGCGGTCCTTTCCTGTCCATCAATCAGCACTTCGGTAAAGGAAGGGATGGAGATCACGTGCACGTCCTCTTCAGCCATATAGCCGGTAGCAATGGCGATGGCCTTAACAGCTTGGTTTACGGCCCCCGCTCCAATCGCCTGTACTTCCGCTTTTCCTGCTTCCCGAATAACCCCTGCTATTGCACCAGCCACTGAGGCGGTACGCGACCGGGCGGATACTTTAATAACACTCATGATGTGCCTCCATGCGTCGTCAGGGCTTGAGTGCCAGGTTGGAGAGAACAAAGCCTTCCCACTGATTCGCATTCTATTCTGATACCTGGGGTATTGTCAAGAAAGTTCACCAACATTCTCCAGTTAGATTGGGCTAGCGCTTTGCTTTTGGCTCGTCCATAATCGGGTCTGAGGCGGGGTAAGACAGATAGGGTCCTGAAAAAACCTAATACACTTCGCTGCATTGGCAGGGTACCATAATGGTGCATCTTGTCTCACCTTGTTGTCATCGGCAATTGGACTAGATTCAGAAAAGCCAGGCTATGACCCATATATCTGGAGGGCTGATGCGTTCAGGGCCCCACAATAAGGGATTAGTTATCTCGCTTATTCCTTTCTTAAAGCTTAGTCATTTTTAAGGTTGGGCCTTTCTAAAAAGATCGGACCTTTTAAGACTTGTTACGTCAATTTTCATTGATCACATCGCCCGGCTCTGTTAGAATGAACTAGTAGATTCGTATAGTACCCTCGTACTACAGTCGTATACTGCTCCATTCCGTAAACATTGCCAGTTGCGTCGAAACTGAGAAGTTGGGGGGGTACCCAACGCGCCGATGGGCCGGAGTGAGTTAAGTAGCGGCAGATACTAGATCTCACGAGTAAAAAAGAGGTTGTTTTGCGGTGGACGGTCGCCAGTCCCTGGTTTAGGGTTGCTTGGTGCACTGATCTTATCTCGAGATGTACTTGTCGGTAATACAGGTCGTTGATTGTTGTCCAGTCGATAGGCGCTAGCAATTGTTCCAGACAGTTGGTGATAGCAGCATCGAACATCTGGCTTTGATGAACCAGTACTCAAGAAAAGGTGGCTACATAGAAACATGAATGCAGAGACCGCTTGGACAGCAACCCTTGGTGAACTCGAGTTACAGATGACACGTGCCACATTCAATACATGGCTTAAGGATGCACGCCTGCTCGCGAATGAGGATGGCGAATACGTAATAGGCGTCCGGAACGATTATGCGAAAGATTGGCTGGATAATCGTTTGAAGGAGACCATCGACCGCACACTGTCCTCCATAGTTGGCGAACCAATTGCGGCTCGTTTTGTGGTCTGGTCCGATGAGATAATCGTCGCGGCACCTCCGGTTCTAAAATCTGCTAGTCAGAATAAACTGGCGAGGCAGTCCATCGTCGATTCCTGGAGTAATGGTCATCTCAACCAGCGGTATACGTTCGGAACTTTTGTCGTAGGCCAGAGCAACCGTTTAGCGCATGCAGCGGCTCTCTCGGTAGCCGAACAACCAGGCTCAACCTATAACCCCCTCTTCATTTATGGCGGCGTTGGTTTGGGTAAGACCCACTTATTGCATGCCATCGGTCATTATTGCATGGAATACGGGCATAAGGTCTGCTATGTATCGTCAGAAACCTTTACCAATGAATTGATTCAGTCGATTCGTGGCCAGAATATGGCCGAGTTTCGCGAACGATACAGAACCGTCGACATCATGCTGATCGATGATATCCAATTTATCGCCGGCAAAGAAAGTACTCAAGAGGAGCTCTTCCACACCTTTAATGAGCTGCACAGTCGTGGGAAGCAGGTCGTGCTATCCAGCGATCGGCCACCAAAGGCCATGGTAACCCTTGAAGAGAGGCTGCAATCTCGCTTCGAATGGGGCTTGATGGCGGATGTACAGTTGCCGGACATTGAAACGCGTACGGCTATCTTGAGGGCCAAGGCTGAATCAAGCGGTGTCGACGTCCCCGACGAGGTGTTGGATACCATTGCTCAGCACGTTCGGAGGAGCATCCGTGAATTGGAAGGAGCGTTAAATAAGGTCATCGCCTATGCCCAGCTCACCGGCAGCACCATAGATAGCAAGTTGGTCAATATGGCCTTATCGGAACTGCTCTACCATCCGGAAGAGATCACGCCAGAGCATGTTATCAACACGGTTGCCGGCTATTACAGAGTGACGGTTGATTCTCTGCAAAGCAGCAGCCGAAGCCGGACCATTGCGTTCCCTCGACAAATGGCCATGTATTTGGTTCGGACCGAGACCGAACTCTCATATCCCCAGATTGGCAACAGATTAGGCAAACGCGATCATACGACCGTTCTGTACGGATATCAGAAGATATCGGAACTTCGCGAAACCGATGCAAATATCCGGAGAGACATCTTGCAGATCAAGGCGGCGCTATACGATAATGCCCCTTCATAAACCCTGAAACTAGTAAACCTGTTGTCTGAGACATAATCCGAGTCTGCGCGGACTCGCATCCTTTAGACCGGCTATATATATCTAGCCGGTTTTCTTTTTTTTGTGGATAAGATGGGGAAAGTTGTGGATAAGTGTTGATTTCCGTGGATAAGTCGTGGGAAATTACGGTCAACCTAAAGGAACCTCTCCCCATATGTAGGGTAGTCGTTGTCTGCAATCCCACATATATGAGCAGACAGCGCTAAAGCTCCCTCAATCCAATTAATGTACATAAGCTATCGGCGGTGATTGTCATGGTTATCCACATTGAGATAGGAAAATCGGCGTTCCAAATCCGGCATATAGGGGATCTGCACAGACGTTGCGCACGCATGCTGGGGTGATCGGCAGGTTATTCACATATCCACAGGGCCTACTACGTACTACTATAATAATATATTATTTTAAAAGTAATTGGGTAATACGGGGTATAACCTTAAGAGTAGTGAAGAGAGTGGAAAACTTCAAAAAACATATTCCTTTAGGAGCATGATTCAGCATCATGGCGATATAATCGGCTTATGAACCTTGTGGATGCAGATGCTAATGCATTAGCTAATGCATTAGCAGAATTACGAATGAATAGAGGTTTCATGAAGCAGGTTGTTGCCTGGGAACGTATTCCTGCCAGGACCGCGCGAAGTGTGAATTTTCCACCTGGCGTGGACGCACGCGTCAGGCATGCCCTGGAAGATAGGGGGATCGGGCACCTCTATGCGCACCAGAGAACCGCAATTGACGCGTCCCTAAACGGAGAGCATGTTGTTGTATCCACGGCGACGGCTTCGGGAAAATCGTTATGCTATATGGTCCCGGTATTGAATCGCCTGTTGTCTCATCCAACTGCGCGGGCTTTGTATTTGTTTCCAACGAAGGCCTTGGCCCATGACCAGCTGGCGGAAATGTCGGCCGTTGTCTCCAAAGGCGATCTGCCCATAGAAGTCCACAGTTATGACGGCGATACGACACAGAGCCACCGCCGACAGGTTAGACGGGCCCGGGGCGTTCTCATCACCAACCCAGATATGCTTCATGCCGGCATTCTGCCCCAGCATACTTCCTGGCGCGATCTGTTTTCGAATTTACACTTCGTCGTCGTGGATGAGATCCATGCTTACCGGGGGGTATTCGGTAGTCATGTCGCAAACGTCCTGCGCCGCCTCAGGCGGATCTGCCGCTTTTATGGGAGCGAGCCCCAATTCATATGTTGCTCAGCTACGATCGCCAACCCCCAGGAACACGCCGAACGGCTGGTTGAATTACCTTTCAATTCTGTGGAAGAGTCCTCGAATGGTGCTCCAACCGGGGAGAAGCAGTTTATTCTCTATAATCCTCCCCTGATCGACGAGGAAATTGGCCTACGCCGAAGTTCGATCTTAGAAGCCAAGGATGTGGCCAACACTTTCTTGAATAGCGATGTTCAAACCGTGGTTTTCGCACGAGCCCGGCAGACGGTTGAGCTGCTGTTGGCTTATCTCCAGGATGATGCGGATCGCTATGCCCGGAGTCCGGATACTATTGCAGGGTACAGGGGTGGCTATCTACCGCTGGAAAGGCGAGACATCGAGCGAGGATTGAGACAGGGTGAGCTTCGGGGTGTCGTGGCCACAAACGCGCTGGAGCTTGGGGTGGATATTGGCCGGCTATCAGCCGCCGTGCTAACAGGTTACCCGGGCTCTATCGCTTCGACCTGGCAGCAGGCGGGCAGGGCGGGTCGTCGTAGCGAGCAATCGGCTGTCGTCCTGGTTGCAGGTGGAAGCGCCCTCGACCAATACCTGTGCCAGCATCCTCGCTATCTATTTGGCCGGACGCCGGAGAATGCCCTCTGCAATCCTGACAATCTACGTATCATGGTGAAGCACCTGGGTTGTGCCTCATACGAGCTTCCTCTTAAGACGGGTGAAAGCTACGGCGGATATGGCACGGTGGATGAGCTACTGGACACTCTTGCCGAAGCTGGGTTACTTTACCGGACTAATGAGCAATATCACTGGTTGGGCGAAGGGGTACCAGCCCACCAGGTATCTCTGAGGACTAGTGGTGACGATACCGTAGTTATACAGGATACAAGCGGTGATAATCCTGTAGTAATAGGGGAAGTCGACCTAGAAAGCGTCCCGCTCCTGGCCTATGAAGGTGCGATCTATATGCATCAGGCACGGACATTTTTGGTTGAGTCGCTAGATTGGGAGGGAAGGATAGCGGATGTCCGGTCAACGGAGGTTGATTACTACACGCGGTCTAGCGTAGGCAGCATCATTCGCAAGCTTGCTCCGGAAGAGGAGTCCACCGTCGGCGAATTGATTCGCGCATATGGCGATGTTCTGCTCGTTACCAAAGCCAGCGGCTACCGGAAGATAAAGAGGTACACCCATGAGACCCTGGGATTCGGAGAAATAGACCTTCCGGAGATGGAACTAGACACGAACGGATACTGGATCGTGTTTGGCGAGAGGCTAACGGATAGGCTGGTAGAGGCTGGGTTGTTGGTCCGGCCAAATGAATACGGCCCTAATTGGCAACAACAGCGGGAGAGATCCTTGGCTCGGGACGGGTACCGGTGCCGGACCTGCGGCAGCGAAGCAAGACCGGGTCAAGGCCTGCATGTTCACCATATCAGACCATTTCGAGACTATGGCTATGTGCCTGGTAAAAACGAAGCCTACCGCCTGGCTAACGAGCTGGATAACCTGGTCACGCTTTGTGCCAGCTGTCACCGGCAAGCGGAGGCCGGCCAGCAGACGCGTTCAGCCCTCGGAGGACTGGCTTATGCTCTGAGCAACCTGGCTCCCCTCTACCTCATGTGCGATCCTTCTGACATTCATGCAAGCGTCGATATTCGCAATCCTATAACGAGAGCGCCGACAGTGGTGATCTACGAGCGGGTAGCGGCCGGAGTAGGGTTTAGCCAGCGGCTTTATGAGCTACACCAAGAACTCCTGGCATCGGCGATGGAGATGATCGCCGACTGTCGATGCCGCGATGGGTGTCCTGCCTGTGTCGGGCCGCCGGGAGCCATCGGCCCGGATACGAAAAAATCCACGCTAAGTCTCTTGAAGATTCTGAACGAGAGTACGGTGGAGCAGCGGTCCGTAAAACAATCTTAGGGAGGCTGGCCAAGGTGTGCTGCGGGCAGGCTCTTGTTCAGAGCTCGGGGAATAAACCCGCGTACGACGCGATCAAGAAACTGGGGATTCTGAAGAGGGTTTCCAGAGCCTGCAGGAAATCAATTTGCCCAGTGTCGGTAATCCGTCCATGGGAGTCAGTTTCTTTCCTTCCTCTCTTGGATCGTATCGAATGGGCGTCTCCAGGATCTCCACACCAGAACGCAGCAGCTTGGAGGTAATCTCGGCCTCGATCTCAAATCTGTGACTTTGTAGGTCAAGAGAGTGGAGCAGACGGCGATCTATCATCTTATAGCAAGTCTCCATATCCTTCAGTCGATAGCCGTAAAGGATATTTGTCGACAGGGTCATGGCCTGATTTCCCCAACGCATTAATCTCGTCCTGTGGCTCAGATCACGCACGCCGTAGACGGCTCTGGCGTCATTCTCTTCGTATACCTGGATTAAATTCACATAGTCCTCAGGGTAGTATTCCAGGTCTGCGTCCTGAATAATAACGACATCGCCGCTTGCCACGGATAATGCGGTGCGGATAGCACTGCCCTTACCCTGGTTTTGGGGGTGGGTTAGGAGTTGTATATCTTCAACTGCTGCCTGGCGCAACTCGTCCTTGGTGCCATCATCTGAGCCATCGTCGACCACGATGATCTCTTTTTCCACCGGTACGCCACGCACTCGGGCTAAGAGCGCTCCTAGGGTGGATGCTTCGTTGTAGATAGGAATAATAACCGTCAATCGCATGAGAACACTTGAGAAATCGCTAGGAGAATTATAAAGGATCGCTGGCAGAATAACATATCAGATTGTTAAGCTCAACTTCGTTGATCGTATTCGAGATTTCAATTGACTGATATAGCCAAACGGTCACGGAGAATGGACCTAACCTGGAGGAGATAGCCGGGAAGCCTCTCCATTCCTCAGGGCGTCGACAACCATGTCTCCAATCTGGTCGGTCGCCAATCCGCTTCGTGAATCGACGGATGGGATGGAACCATCGCTGAGCAAGCCGGCAACAGCCTCTTCAATCCGCCCCGCGGCCTGTTTTTCACCGAGGTATTCCATCATCATGGTAACAGCCATTATCGCCCCCAGGGGGCAAGCCACGTTTTTGCCGGCGTACTTCGGCGCTGAGCCATGGATGGGTTCGAACATCGACGTCTTACCCGGGTTTATATTTCCAGAGGCGGCGATACCCATCCCCCCTTGAATCATAGCCCCAAGATCGGTAACGATGTCGCCGAAGAGATTGGTGGTGACGATAACGTCGAACCATTCGGGATTCTTGATCATCCACATGGCGCAAGCATCGACATAGGCGTGGTCCTGCTCGACCGACGGGTATTCTCTTCCAACCTCGGCAAATGTGCGGGTCCAGATATCCTGGGGCCGGATAGCATTGGCTTTGTCTACCATGGTGAGTCGCCCGGTAGCTCCTGTCCCGGCAGCCCTGGTCTCAGAAGCCCTGGTCTCAGAGGCCCTAAGCTGGGCCAGTTCGTAGGCGTACCGGATCGCTCGTTCCACACCCTTTCGCGTGTAGACGCCTGTGACGGTCGCAACCTCATCGCCGGTTCCCTTCTTCAGGTGTCCGCCTATCTGTGCGTATAAGCCTTCCGTGTTCTCTCGAACGACGACGAAGTCGATATCATCCGGATTCTTTCCTTTTAAAGGGCATAGGTGCGATGCGTATAGCTTAATCGGCCGCAAATTGATGTACAGATCCAGCCCAAAGCGTAATCCCAATATCACCGATCTCTCCACCAGGCCGGGTTCAACATCAGGATGTCCAATTGCGCCGAGAAAAATGGCATCGAGCGACCGCCACTCGTCAATTACACTATCAGGCACTAGCTCCTTCGTTTTCAAGTAGTAGGTTCCGGAATAGGGGTATTGGACGAGGTTGAAACTGAAAGCGGATTCTTCAGCGACTGCCGCTAGAACCTTCAGCCCTTCGGCAACTACCTCTGGTCCTATGCCATCGCCCGCGATTACCCCGATATCGTATGTAGTCATGGTAACTCCTGTTTAGAAGATTCTGATAAAGGACCACTAGCCCTCATGCGCCACCGAATGCCACATCCTATTGATTCAAGTGAAAATAGACCGCGTTAATCCTTAATTCTTGTTTGAAAGTTCGTATATCTGTCCCTTCATCGATTAAGACAAATTCTAGGTCCGCAATTTCCGCGTAGTCCGCTAGTTGATCTACGGTAACGGCCTGGCTGAAAACAGTATGGTGGGCGCCACCAGCCAGAATCCAGGCTGTCGCCGCCACCTTCAAATTAGGATTTGGTAGCCAAACGGCACGGGCCACCGGCAAATATGGCAAGGGCGCATCAGGTGGAACAACTTCCACTGTATTCACCAGAAGGCGAAAGCGGTTTCCCACATCAATGATCGAAGCGTTAAGACCCGACCCGCTCGGCGCGTTAAATACCAATCGTACCGGATCCTCCTTGCCGCCGATACCGAGGGGATGAATCTCCGCTGATGGTTTGGCCCTAGCAATGGATGGACAGATTTCAAGCATATGGGCACCTAACACCTTCATATTACCTGGCGTGAACTGGTACGTATAATCTTCCATGAAGGAAGTCCCACCCGCCATTCCCGCGGCCATCACTTTTAAAGTGCGAAGCAAAGCGGCTGTCTTCCAGTCACCTTCCGCCCCAAAACCATAGCCATCGGCCATCAGTCGCTGAACGGCGATACCCGGTAGTTGTTTGAGACCGTGAAGGTTCTCAAAAGTCGTAGTAAACGCTTTGAAATCACCTTCCTTCAGGAAAGCTCGCAAACCCAATTCGATGCGCGCCGCATCTCGCAACGATTCACGTTGAACGCCATACTTTTGCAGTTTAACAGCTACGACATACTCATCTTCGTAGGTGGCAACGAGGGCATCTACCGCACTTTCGGTGACCAAGTCGACATGCTTAACTAGATCCCCCAGGCCATAACCATTGACCTCGTAGCCCAGGCGAATCTGTGCTTCGATCTTATCACCTTCCGTGACGGCCACTTGGCGCATATTGTCGCCAATGCGCGCGATTTTGAGATACTGTGAATCATGCCAGGCAACGGCCGTACGCAGCCAGCCATCCAACTCTACTAAGACATCCTCATCTTCCCAATGGCCAACAATAACCTTACGCGCCTTGTTCATGCGCGTGGTAATAAAGCCAAATTCCCGTCCACCATGTGCAGATTGATTCAGATTCATGAAATCCATGTCAATCGTTGCCCAGGGGATATCGCGGTTGTATTGCGTATGTAAATGGACGAACGGCTTTTGAAGCGCTTGTAGCCCAGCTATCCACATTTTTGCTGGGGAGAAGGTATGCATCCAGGCGATCAACCCGACGCATTTCTCATCTGTGTTGGCTTCAAGACATAAATTGAAGATGGCTTCTGGTGTGGTCAAGACAGATTTAAAAACAGTTTTGACCTTGATAGTTTCAGATTCGGCTAGGTTACGAGCAATTTCCCTGGAATTTCTCTCTACCTGGGCTAGGGTCTCTGGGCCGTAAAGGTGCTGACTCCCGGTGATAAACCAGACTACATATGAGTTAAGATCGATCATCTCCACTTTTTCCTCTATTGACGATAATGGAATGAGGTTGTAATAGAAACAATAATGTGTAGAGCATTTACGCTAGATATCGACAGTTTCGAACTCGTTAACCTACACCTCCATACGATTAATATCTTGCTATTGTCCGTAGACATTAGTGTAACGGCGATGCAGTTTGTCCAGATCCTCAGCAGCTATTTCGTTGGGTTGTCCCATTTGCAGAGCGATGGAGACTGTTTTTGCTGCATCTTCGACCATAACGGCCGCTTTTAAGGCTTTCTCGCCAGTTGGTCCAACCGCAAAAACACCGTGATTCTTCAACAAACATGCCGGGGACTGGCCAATCGTTTCAACCACAATTTTGCCGATTTCTTCGTCGCCGATCAGGGAAAACCGCCCACAGGGAATAGGGCCTCCGAATTCGTCGCCGATTGCAGTCAGCACTGGGGGGATTGGTTTTCCCAGGGCAGCGAAGGCAGTGGCATAGTTTGAATGGGTATGCGCCACACCGTTGACCCGCGGCATGTACCGGTAAATATATAGATGACTACCTGTGTCAGATGAGGGGTTGAGATCTCCCTCAATCGTATGACCGTCCAGATCAGTGACCACCATGTGCTCGGGTTGTAGATCTTCAAATCTGACTCCTGAAGGCTTGATGACCACATAGCCGCTCTCTGGATCTCGCACACTGACATTGCCGCTAGTCCAGACCACAAGATTGTTCGCTGGCAGGGCAACATTCAAACGACAGACTTCCTCTCTGATCGCTTCCAGCATTTACTTCCTCCATTTACCTGAGCTACTTATCCGGCCCGTATCTGATCTTTGATAGCTTTAAGGCGCTTCATCACATCGTTTGCCCCCCGACCGAAATAATCATGCAAGGTAGCATATTCGCTAAAGAGTCTGTCATAGACAGCCTTATTCTCCATATTAGGCTGATAGAACTCATCCCTCAGGCGAGCCATGTGGTTGGCTGCTACGGCAATAGTCTCGTATCCGCCGGCCTCAACTCCGGCAGCGACAGCGCCATGCATGGCCGAACCCAAGGCCCCAGCTTGGCTGGATTCAGCCACATAAATGGGCAGGCCAGTGACGTCGGAATAAACTTGCAGTAGAAACTTATTCCGGTCTGGCAAGCCGCCTGTGGCGATTATCTCGTCGACCAGAACGCCATTTGTGTTGAAGGTTTCGATGATGGTTCGGGTGCCAAAGGCGGTGGCCTCGATCAAGGCCCGATATATTTCTTCTGGTTTAGTAGCCAATGTCGTACCAATTAGTAACCCGGTCAGATCGACATCTACCAGGACACTGCGATTACCATTCCACCAATCCAGGGCCAGCAAGCCGCTTTCTCCAGGTTTTTGGGCTACGGCTAACCTTTCGAGTAATTCATGAATGGTGATGCCGCGCTCGCGCGCTTCTTTTTCGTAACTCTCCGGTACGCAGTTCTCCGCAAACCACTGGAAATGGTCGCCGACGCATGATTGACCTGCTTCAAAACCGGGTAGGTCTGGGACGATGCCATCTTCGACGACGCCACACATACCGGGGACAAGGGCTTCCTTGTCGCCAAGGACCATATGGCAGTTAGACGTGCCCATGATGATGACCATTCGCCCCGGCTCGGTCACGGTCGCCGCAGGCGCGGAGACGTGGGCATCCACATTGGCCACGGCCACGGCCGTTCCGGGCAACAAGCCAGTCCAACCGGCTGCCTCTTCGGTTAGCCCTCCTGCCCTGGTGCCGAGCGGGGAGATTTCGCGGGACATTTTCTGGTCAACGATGTACTCCATCCGGGGGTCGAGCGCTTTGAAGAAGTCATTTGGCGGAAAGCCCTCACGTTTGGACCACATCGCTTTATAGCCGGCCGTACAGGCGTTGCGGGTCTCGATACCGGTGAGCTTCCATACGACCCAATCGGCGGCCTCGATCAGCCTGTCGGCCGCGGCATAAACCTCAGGCGCTTCATCGAGTATTTGCCAGGCTTTCGGGAAGAACCACTCAGAACTGATCTTGCCGCCATAGCGCTCAAGGAACGAATATCCTAATTCACGGGCCGTCACGTTCAGCTTGTTGGCCTCGGGCTGGGCGGCATGATGCTTCCACAACTTAACCCAGGCATGGGGATTCTCACGCCATTCAGGGAGTTCGCATAGGGGTGTCCCATCCGCTTTCGTGGGTAACATAGTGCAGGCGGTGAAATCTATACCAATTCCGATGACATTTCGGGGATCGATGCCACTTTGATTTAGGACTACCGGGACACTTCTTTTGAACACTTCTATATAGTCGACTGGATCCTGTAGCGCCCAATCAGGCTCCAGGTAAACCTCTGAATCTGGCAAGCGCGTGTCAATGACGCCGTTAGCATAGTCATGAACGGCGCTGGCGACCTCGCGCCCGTCAGCCACATCGACAAGGATCGCCCGACCGGATAGGGTGCCAAAATCGATTCCAATAACGTATTTCTTTTTACTCATAGCTAACTCCAACAATCTTTCTTGGTCTACCAATAATGATGAACCTGACTACGAATTCTGCGCTCGTAGATATCACCAATCTGGGCCATCGTGTCCTCGCCAAGAGGCTGCAGGTCGGCCGCGAGCGCATTATCTTCAGCCTGTGCCCGCCGTTTGGCGCCAGGAATTATGCATGTGACCGCGTCGAACATCAGGATCCAGCGCAAGGCAAATTGAGCCATGGTCATGCCCTCTGGGACTAATGCCCGGAGTTTCTCGACGGCGTCAAGACCGGTCTCGTAATCCACACCGGAAAAGGTCTCTCCCCGATCGAAGTCCTCGCCGTATCGATTGAAGTTCCGGTGATCGTCAGTCTCGAAAGTGGTCTCCCGGGTCATCTTGCCGGTGAGCAAGCCCGAAGCAAGCGGCACTCTGGCCAAGATACCGACGCGTCGCTTTTTTGCTTCAGGGAAGAACAGCTCGGCCGGCCGTTGCCGGAAGATGTTGAAAATGATCTGCACTGATTGAACGTTGGGGAACTCGATAGCCTTGAGGGCTTCCTCGACTTTCTCCACGCTTACTCCATAGTAACGGATCTTTCCCTCCTGAACTAAATCATCCAGGATACCGAAAGTTTCGGGCATGTAGTAAACCTCGGTTGGAGGGCAGTGAAGCTGTAGCAGGTCGATCGTCTCAGTTCCCAAATTCTCCAGGCTGCGTTGAACGTAAGCTGTGAGATTTTGCCGATTGTAGCCACTGGCGACATGGGGGTCGAGCCGGCGTCCGGCTTTGGTAGCAACAACAATCTCCTCGCTTCGCTCCTGGCACAGTTGTCTTAGCAGCCTCTCACTGCGGCCGTCGCCATACACGTCAGAGGTGTCGAAGAAATTGACCCCACAATCTACCGCCGTATGCAGCGCGGCGATCGACTCCTTATCATCTACCTCGCCCCAGGAGCCGCCGATAGCCCAGGCGCCGAAACTGCTGGCCGACACGCGCCAACCTGTCCGTCCCAATTCACGGTATTGCATGTAATCATCTCCAGTTCATCTCTTTTTAGGTGTATAGCGGTTCAAATTGTCTGACCTTGGTGACCGGTTCTTCTTGCTCGGTTGTGTTCAGGGAGCGAAGCGCTGGCAAGCCTTCAGGAACATGGGCAGAGTGATGACGTCGGCCAATGGTCACAACCTGGTTACGTCCTGCGATAGAGCAAAGTTGACCTCTGTCTGAATCATCACCGGATCGTCAAGTAGTTCATCTTATAGTGTATATGATTCCTGCTCCGTAATTAATTCATTCTCTTGTTGAATTTCAACACAACGACCTACTTAACAAATGACCTGGCCAACACCGCCGCTTGGCTGGCGTCTGCTGCGTATCCATCTGCGCCAATAGACTCTGCATGAGCTGCTGTGACAGGCGCGCCACCCACCATGATCTTAATCCCTGCGGCGATTCCGCTGGCTCTGAGCGCTTCTATCGTCGTCTTCATTTTGGGCATTGTTGTTGTGAGCAGCGCGGATAAGGCGACAATCTGCGTACTGTGTTCCTGGATGGCCGCTACATATTTGTCCGCTTCAACATTGACACCCAAATCCAGGACCGCAAAGCCTACCCCCTCCAGCATCATCGCAACCAAGTTCTTGCCTATGTCGTGCAAATCCCCTTGCACTGTGCCGATGACCACCGTACCAATGGGTTTCACGCCGGTTTCGATAAGATGCGGCCTGAGCACAGTCAGACAAAACTGCATCGCCCGGGCAGAGACGAGCATCTCAGGCACGTAATATTCCCCTCCTTCAAACAATCGCCCCACTTCCGTCATGGCGGCAATCATGCCCTCATTAAGAATCACATCTGGCATAGCACCGGAGTCCAGTGCAGCTTGTACGTGCTCCGGAGCCGCCTCCATGTCGCCTTCTAAGATGCTTTCGTAGATCGACTTAAGCCGAAGATCCATGCCTTGTCCTCCTGGTCTGTAAATAAACGTCTACTAATAGTTCTTCTAGACTCAATCGAGGATCATTGCGCCAGGCATGGCCTGCACAGCATACACCTCTGGTTGAATCTTTGTCTCTTGATGATAGGTTTTAGTGACATGCTCAGTGAAGGGTTCCAGGAATCCACCCTTCACCAGGGCGACCATACTGCCACCAAAGCCGGCTCCTGCCTGTCTTGCGGCCACCACGCCTGGTGCGGTCGACATGGCATTCATCATCGCTGACATAACCGGTGCACCAATCTCATACAAATTACACGCCCCTCTGTATGAGGCTGCAAACAGTGCATGAAGCGGCTTAGGATGGCCCTCTGGTAAAACATGTTTCAGATCCAATACCCGTTGATTTTCTTCTATGATGAACTGGCACCGTCTTGCTATTAATTCCGGTAACGCCTTCCTGTGTCGCGCAAACATGGTGGGTGTGACATCTCGCAAAGCAGTTATTCCAGGATAGGATCGCTGTAAAAGGCGCACACCCTCTTCACACTGTGCACGGCGTTCATCATACTCAGTACCGATTAGGTTTCGTTCAGCTCGCGTATTGCAGATGACTACATGCAGGTTGGGATTTATGTGCACTACTTCGCTCGTTAGATGTCGGCAATCCAACGAGATAGCACAGCCATTCCGACCCATCATAGAGCTGTATTGATCCAGGATGCCAGTGCTGACGCCCACAAATTCATTCTCAGCCTTCTGGCCGAACAAAGCAATGGTGACAGGATCCAATTCTAAGCCGCTGAGCGTCGTGAAGATAAGGGCTGCCGCCATTTCAATAGCAGCTGAAGAACTCAGACCACTACCAAAGGGAATGGTGCTGTGAATGAGCCCGTCAAACCCCCGCAGCTTGTAGCCGGAGACCTGCATCACGGTCGCCACGCCGCGCACGTAATTAGTCCAGGGCACCGCCTCATCGCGTTGAATGTCTTCTAATGAAAACAAAGCGCCACCTGGGACATTGCAGGAATAGATGGCAACTTGATCGTCTCCCCGGGGACTGGCGGCTATCCATGTATCCCGATCGATTGTCATCGTCATGACGAAGCCCATGTTGTAGTCTGTGTGGCTGCCCATTAGATCGACACGCCCGGGAGCTCGTGCCCAAATGGAGGGCAACCTTCCATATAGCTTGTTGAATTCCTCGCTAATATATTGTCGTCGTTCTTCCATATTGAATTGGTTCAATTACTCTGCCGGAATGCCTCCAACATAACCGCGACGTTTTGCAGTGGGATGTCACTCATCATGCGATGGGATGGGGCGATGACCAGACCGGTACCTTCGGGGGCGAGGGTACGGATTATATGGCAAACGGCCGTTTTAACCTGGTCCGCCGTGCCGTAAGGCAGCACCGTTTGAGTGGAAATGCCGCCATAAAACGATAAGCGACCCCCGTACTGGTCTCTTAACCAAACGTGATCCAACACCTCTGGCTGAACAGGATTCAATGTTGTTAAACCAATTTCAAGCAGATCAGGCAGAATCTGCTGTATCTGCCCATCCGAATGCATGATAATGGGCAGGTCTCTTTCTAAGAAAGGGGAAAAGAGCCGGGCCAGCCGCGGCTTGATGAGAACGCGCCACATGCGGGGTGAAAAAAGCAAGTTCTTCTGCGCGCCATAATCGTCGCCAAAGTAGCCGCCATGGACGCCCAAATCCAGATATCGGTGGATGAGCACCAGTTGAATCTCAGTGATACGATCCAAGAGCATTCCCGCATAGGCGGGATCAGTCGCCATATCCATGAAAAACTGCTCGAAGCCGCGCAAGGACCAGGCCCGTTCAAACAGAGCGAAACCAAGATTTGGGACGATGAAATACTCTTCCCCTTTGGAGATGCATGTTTCTTCGGCACCGTGTAGCAAATCGGGGGAGTATGGATCGGGCCAGTGATAGAGATCGAGATCCTGTGCTTCCGCTAGCGGGCTAATAGCAGCAAAATACCCTTCTTCCCGGGCATCGAATCCTACTCCCCACCAGTCGAAGCGGACTTTGCCGTCGTCGCTGAGTTGTCTGTCATAACTGATATCGACCCGCACCATATGGTTGCCTAGATAGTACGGTAGTTGCTCAGGCGGCACGTTAAAATGAGTCGCCATAGTTTGCTTGAAAGCGGCCGTGTAATTGATCTGCGTGGGGATGCGATCGATGGGTTCGTAATACAACGCCCGCCGCATCCGTTCTTTACGGGTCATCGTTGTCAAAGTCATTCCAGCGTGTCCTGACTATTGTGAAATGTTTGGGTCGATGCTAGCATTTATAATAATGAAATCCCTCTTATTGTTTCTGTTACTGATATCTTTGTCTGCCTGCCAGGTTATTCAAGGGGCAGCGGATCAAGTGGCCTATTCCCCTTGGACTATTACCAATACTGTTTCCTATGAAATCACTCAAAATATAACCCTGGTAAACGAAGGGCCAATGCAGCCCGAAAAGCATAATATATGGGTCGCCCTCATAAGTGACCAAACGCCTTACCAGGAAATCCTATCCCGTGAAATTCAGCCGGCGAATTATGTCATAGTTTCCGATGAGTACGACAACCAATATGCCGAGTTTGATTTCAAAGATTTGATGCCCGGCAGCAGTGTTCAAATCAACATCAGCTACGAGGTCGCCATCAATGAATTGACCTATGACCTGGCAGAGTGCGAAGGCGACCTGCCCAATGAATATAATCAGCCCGAACTGCACATCGAGTCCAACAATCCACAAATCGTCTCTCTAGCAGAAAAACTTTCTAGGCCAGGCCAGACCGTATGCGAACAGGTCAGAAGCTATTACGACTACCTCGGCGACAACCTTGTGTATAGCTACAATCGCGAAGATTGGGGCGCGCAAGCAGCTCTGGGAAAAATGGGGGCCGACTGCACCGAATATTCATCATTGTTAATTGCCTTGAGCAGGGCCAACGGTATCCCTGCTCGTTACGTTGAAGGCTTATTATTCCTGGATGAAAGCGATTCCAGCGAAGCTCGCCTGGAACATGCCTGGGTAGAGGTATTTCTTCCTGGTAATGGTTGGACCCCCGTTGATCCTACTCTGGGTCGTTCCACACTCACTCGAGAGCAACATTTTGCCCGGTACGCACCCAATCACGTCGTGGTTACAAACGGCCGCAATCCGTCAACCCTGCGTGGCGCCAGTTATTGGAGCCATCTCTATTGGCCCGGCGACAGCACGACCATTCGTATTCAAGATGCAGAGTGGATCATTACACCGCAATCCGCTACCCAAACTCCATAGTTATTTGATTCGTCTCCGCAAAATCACATGCATGGAAACAGAGATTAAAATGATCAAGCCATAAATAAGTTCGGTCCAGAAACCGGTCATGCCGATGGCCACAATTCCGGCGTTGATCGCGCCGATGATATAACTGCCCAGGAAAGTGCCTAGAATCGTACCAGTACCGCCAAAAACTGATGTGCCACCGAGGAAGACGGAAGCTAATGTGGATAGCAAGTAACCCTCACCCAACGATGGCCAGAAAAACGAAACCTGCAAGCTGGCTAACACACCGGCAAAAGCCGCGGCCAGACCCATCATGATAAATACCACCAAACGCGTGCGATTTACGTTGACGCCCATCAATCTGGCGCTTTGCACATTGTCGCCAATTAGATAGATATGCGCGCCGAACCGGGTACGATTCAAAATGATCCAGCACAAAATGGCGATGGCGATAGACCACCAGAACTGATTAGGGATCTTGCCAATCGTCTTGCCAACGAACATCTCGTATACGAAGCTCTCCCTCGCCCCGACCAGGGTTGCGCCTTTGCCATTCAAGAGGACCAGCGACAATCCGCGCAAGAAGAATTGCGTACCAATAGTAGCCACCAGTGATGGGATCCCGATGCCGACGACAAGCCCACCGTTCAAAACCCCCGCAGCGATCCCGGCTGCCAGCGCGGCGAGGACGGCCAAGGACACGTTGCCCGTCGGCTCAAATATGAAAATAAAAGCCACCATGCCGATGGCCATAATGGATGTGAAGGAAAGGTCCATTTCCCCGGCAATGATGACCATGGTCAAAGGCAAGGCCATGATGGCGAAGAGCGGGGTCGTGGCCATGAATGCGTAATAGATCTGGGGGGATAAAAAGGTTTCGGGGGCGGCAAGGATGAAAAATAGCCAGATACCGAAGAATACAAAAATCATGCCCAACTGGGTGGCGTTCTTGCGCAGGAAGTTTTTCCATTTAATTGGCTCTTTTTTCGGTTCAGGGACCGGGTCTTCGCCAGTTGTTTCCTCGATTTCAGAACTCATGATCTTCTTTGCCTTAAATTATGTGTGCACACTTCGAAGTAGAAAGCTGTTTAAACCAGGCTACCCGTCTCCGCAACTAGGTACATCTTGTCCATCAGATCATCGAGGCTGATATCGGATGTATTAAACTCACCGGCGACTGCTCCGCGATCGAGCACGACCACGCGATCGGCCACCGAGTAAACATGGAAAATATTATGATCAATAAAAACGGCAGATTTGCCTACATCCTTGATATGGCGCACGAAGTCAAGCAGCTTGCGAGTCTCCTTGAGCGACAGGCCCATGGTGGGTTCGTCCAAAATAATGATTTCTGCGTCGAAATAGAGGGCGCGCACGATAGCCACACCTTGCTTTTCACCACCGGAGAAAGTTTCAATGGTAGATTCCGGATTCACTGCGCTGGAAGTGAAGCCCATGGACCCAATCATTAATTTACTGGTCTCCCTTTTCATCTTATTTACATCCAACAGGCCATATGGCGTCCTTAGTTCGCGGCCCAGGAAGATGTTGCGCCACAAAGTCTGTAGCTCGGCGAGGGCGCGTTCCTGATAGACAGTTTCGATACCCAGGCCTCGGGCCATGGGAACGGAGAGGGACTCAATGCGTTTTCCGTCGATATAGAGTTCGCCAGAACTGGGCTTGTGATAACCGGTCAGGATTTTGATCAGGGTTGATTTACCGGCCCCATTGTCACCCAGCAGGCCAACAACCTCATTTTGGCCCAGTTTGAAATCGACATTGCGCAAGGACTGTACTTCTCCGAAGTTTTTGCAGATGTTGCGCAATTCTATTCTGTAAGTTGGTTCCATAACCCATCTCCACGAGTGAGATATGAGGGCCAAACGGCCGTTTGGCCCTCATCCAAACACAGCACGGCGTCCTTATTCCGGACGGGGATCGCCGTGACAGTTGAACTTGATTAACGAATCTGGGCTTCTACAAGTTCGACCAGTAGGTCGATGTTATCGGCGTGGGCGAAGCCCGCGCCGGTATCGACGTGCAGGCCGGTAAAGGCATAGTTGTCCGTCAGGCAGATCTGCAAAATCGGCAGGTAACCTTGTAGCCATTGCTGCTGATCAATTACCAAATCTGTCCAGCCACCGCGAATGGCTTCCACCGTTGCTGCTGACAAGTCAAAGCCTGCACCGACAACATCATCAGGTCCCAGGCCCGCCGTATCCATGTAGGTTTCCAGCGTTGCCGTCAGCGCGCCGTGGTCGGTCACCACCAACTTCACATCCGGATTGGCGGACACATAGCCGACAAAGGTCGGAATGCCGGCCGAGGCATCAGCATTTGTAGCATCATCAATTTCCAGGTAATCGACAGTCATGCCCGCTTCTTCTAAGGCATCAATCACGCCTCTGGTGCGCTCGCCGCGCCCAGCCTGGGCCAGTAATCCCCAGACCATGGCCCTGTCGCCATCGCCCAAACCAAAGCGGCTCGCCGCCTCGGCGCCCAGCGCATAACCGGCCGAGTACAGTTCGGCGCCCACATAACCAAAACCGCCAGAGGCATATTTGGCTTCCAGAGTCGGCAGAGTGGTGTTCTGGCTGGTAACGATTATGCCTTCCGCCCTGGCATCATCTACCACAGCCTGGAAAGCATCATCACCAGGGTGACCCATGATGGCGATTCCGTCCGGCTTTGTCGCGGCCGCTTGCTGGAACCCTGTGACCATCTGCTCCGGGTTCCAATCCGACCAGACATATTCCACATTGGCGCCGAGATCGGCCGCCGCAGCCACAGCGCCGTTATAAACGACCGTTGCGAATGGACCGCCGGGCGAACCACCTGGGAAGAAGACGATGTCCGTATCGCCACACCATCCGCCTTCGGCGGCCGGGGCGGCGCCTTCTGTTTCGCCAGGCACTTCGGCCACTTCTTCCTCTGCGGGTTCTTCAGCGGCCTCTTCAACCGGGGCTGCCTCTTCGGCCGGAGTCGGTTCCTCGGTGTCGTCAGAGCAAGCTACCATCAGCACACCTAATACAAGTAAGACGATTACCAACAGGCTAAACTTTTTCATTTTCCTCTCCTTAGGATTGTAAACTTATAGATCACCAGGCTAACTATTCTCTCTAATACATTACTCTCGATACTCACCTCCTCCTTCGAAAAGTGATATTCGCGTTAATTCCATTTAGCGATACGGTTCAGAATATCGATCTCTTCCTCCTCACTATCAGTTGCTATCCACAAGAACAGCCCTTGCGGTTTCATCTCGGCCATGAAAGCATCGAGTTCTTTCTTATTGAGATCGACGATAGTTGGTACACCTCTCGCCTGCAATTCCTTCAAGAACGGCGCCCATTGCATAATGGGCAAATCATCGCCCACACCCTGTACCCACTGCAAAGCATGAACCTGGGGCACGCTCAAGATGGCCTCAAGATGCCGGGCAACGCCTTTGCCATCCATGTGAAAAATATTGTGGGTCATTGTCTGTACTTCACGCTGGAGAATGGGCAGGCCAAACTCATTGAAGAAAGCCGGTGAAATCAAAGTGGAGAAGTCGCAACTAGGAATGTGCATTCTTTCGAATGATGGAATTCCCATCCAGCTCACCGACAGTTGGTTGTGGGCTTTGAGCATACCGTCAAAATGGTTATAGATGATTTCAAAATCGGCGATGGCCAGTGCCGCCAGCTCGCTTACCTTGTTCGGGTTGTCGATCATGTCGAAACAGAGCTGTTGCGGGTTCCGCCAGGCAGCCACACAATCGAGACCTGGGTGAAGATCGGTATAGCCCACCAGGTATTTGCCTGAACTTTGATCCAAAGCGAATTTGGTAAGCTCTTCAAGTTTACGAAAGTACGCGCTATCCCGGTCCAATTTTAGCTTCTCGCCGTCATCCCATTCGCGGACCAGAGGAACGGACCAGGAGGTCACTTCACCGAATTCAAGTTCCGCACCATAGAACGCTGCGTAGACATCAGGACCCAGATTGGGAAAGAAAACGGGGAAGGTTTCAGCGTGGAATTTACGCCCTGCTATTGATTTAATGAATAGGTCAACCTGAGTTTCTACATCGAACCACCAGGCTTTCTTCTCTGCTGGTGAAAGCTGAGAGATATCCTCCTTGGCTGCTTCTAGAAAAGCATTGTGAGCGACAAAGCGCACAGGCGGTCGATCTATGAGTTCATTTTCATACCAGGCATAGACGCGCTTCATTGACATATCAAAGTCGGCCATGCCTTCTATCTCTACTGTCCACCGGGTCTGCTGCTCTTGCTGCATCATTCTCTCGTCTTTAGCCAAGTGCGCTATAGGGTGTTCCAGTGATGGTGTTTGCCATTGCCCAGAAGTTTTCCAGCGGCGTATCGAGTTGAACATGATGGGTAGGGGCTAGAATGAGCCCACCGCCCCGGCCAATAGTTAGCAGTCGTTGCCGAACCTCTGCCTCGACTTCTGCTGCAGATCCAAATGGCAGTGTATACTGCTCGTCGATGGAGCCCCAAAAGCACAGCTTGTTACCGAACTCGCTCTTGATATTGGCCGGGTCCATGCTGGCCGGTTGAATGGGGTTTAAAACATCCACCCCGATTTCAATAAGCTCGGGGATGATGCGCATGATATTGCCGTCGGAATGGTAAGCGATCTTGATGTCTGGATTAATAGACTTAAGTTCAGAGATGAAGTTCGCCATGCGTGGTTTGAGAAATCTACGCCACATTCGGGGAGAAATCATCATCTCATGCTGGGAGCCTATGTCATCGCCGGTCCAAATCATATCGACGCCCAATTCGACCAGTTTTTTGGCAGCGGCCAAATGGTAATGGTAAGGGATATCGAGCAGGTGGTTGGCCAGGTCCGGATCTAATGCTAAATCCAAAAACATTTGTTCCAAACCGCGTAAGGCCCAGGCGGTTTCTAGTATGGTGGTGACGGTAACACCAACGATCCAATAATCGTCTTTGAAGTTGGCAACAACCTGTGCCGCATCAGTGTAAAGTTCGGGGCGGTTGGGATCAGGCGGCTGGTAGTGAGAAATAGCTCCGTCATCGGCGAGAGGGTGTCTAACCAATTCAGTGTAATGACCTGTACCGTAAGGGGTTTCGTAGGCTTGCACATCCCAGCCAACGCCCCATTCATCCACATAGGCTTTGTCATCCATATAATATGAGTTTGCCCAGCCGACGGACGTGAGCAACATGTCTTGGCCAAGGGCGCGTTCTAATTCATAAGTATTGCCCCCACCATGAGGATTGTGAACCATGTGACCTTGGATTTCTAAATCTTTCCGCAGACGATCGGCAAATTCGGGGGTGAAGCTGATCTGCATGGGACAGCGGTCTGGTTCATTATGGCAAAGGGTCCTTTGGACGCGCTCGCGCGGTTTCATGCTACCACCGCGAGAGAACTTTGGCGTACGATCAGTCGTGGTTCCAAAACGACAACCTGTGCATTAAGGGGTTCTTCTTTTCGACGTGCTTCAAGACGTCGGTTAAGCTGGGATACAGCCTGACAGCCCAGTTCCAACAAGTCCTGTCGAACAGTAGTTAAGGGGGGCGAGAAGTAAGCAGATTCTGGGATGTCGTCAAAACCGACGACAGCCAGATCGTGGGGTACAAATCGGCCGCAACTCGCGGCAGCCTGTAATGCCCCTAAGGCCATTGAATCATTCGATGCAAAAATAGCTTCCAGGTCTGGTGCGCGATCGAGCAACTTCAACATGGCGTTGTATCCACTGGCGGCCGTCCAATCTCCTTGAGCCTTTAAGTGCTCCAGTTTTTCCATGCCTGCTTGTTGAAGAGTCTCCTGCCAGCCTAACTCGCGCTCGCGTGCCTCCCACCATTCCTGTGGACCTGTAATGATGCCAATCTTTTGATACCCCTGCTCAAGCAAGTGCCTGGTAGCCAGCTTGCCTCCCAGGCGATTGTCTACCGCAACGAGAGACGTATCGGCACGAGGCTTCATACTCAAGAAAACAATAGGGGTCGCCCCATTATTGAGACGCTCATACAACCATTCTCGTTGAACACCAATTTCAGCTACAGCCCAGATAATCCCGGCAACCTGATTGGCGATCAATTCATTAACCGCACGCTCTCCTCGGCTTTCTAGCGGATTGTGAAGGAGTCTGACCATAAGAGAAAAACCGAGTTCGTTGGATTGCTTCTCGATACCGACCAATGTGCGAGAAGGCCCATAGAACTCCAGAGCCGAACTGACAACCCCAAACGTATTACTGCGTCCATGACTTAAACTGCGGGCTATCTCGCTAGGTGCATATCCCAGTTCCTGTATTACTTGTTTAATTCGTTTTCGTGTTTTTGGGGATACATCGGGGCGATCGTTGAGGACGCGCGACACGGTCATGGGCGAAACCCCAGCTGCTTTAGCTACATCCTTGATTGTAGCAGCCTTCGCCATTGTCCTCTTCCTTACTGGCCTGTTGTTATCGTTACCGTTATCGGTACCGATAACGGTAACGATATGCTAGCAGAGTCGGTGGATCAAGTCAAGATGCAAACTCGTATCTTGTTATTGTTCAGCGATTCTGTCACCCATTAATTAAAAAGGGAAAATGTCACCCTTATGATAAAAGAGGTGACATTGAACGGCAAAGAACAGAAACGATTATTGGTGCTGAACGAAGTATTGGCAGGACGGATGACCGGGCAGGAAGCTGCCGACATGCTGGGTAGCACGCTCCGACATACGCGCTGTATAGTGGCCAGATACCGGCGGAAAGGGCAGCCGCACTAGCCCACGGTAACCGGGGAAGAACACCGGTCAATAAACTGGACGAGCCTATGGAAGTCGCCCGCTTGGCTCAGGGCGAATATCGCGATTACAACGACAGCCATTTCACAGTCGAATTGGGTGAGAGGCATGAGATTCAAGTGGCTGAAAGCAAGCATGACCGGCAAATAGCTGAGAGGAAACAATACTATACACCAGCACGCCGATGGTCAATCTGTCCCGGTAGCCAATCTATCTTCGACATAGGCCAGCAAGCCGCCCCTATCGATAATGTGCTGTAAGAAATCTGGGAAAGGGGTAGCCTTGAATGAAGTACCTTGGGTCAGATTTCGAATTGTCCCAGTGGCCGGTTCTACTTCCACCTCGTCTCCCTGGATTATTCCTTCGACGGCATCTGGGCTCTCGAGGATCGGCAGGCCGATATTGATGGCGTTTCGAAAGAAGATCCGGGCATACGATTTGGCGATGACGGCCGAGATCCCGGCCGCCTTTATCGTCAGGGGAGCCACTTCACGAGACGATCCGCAGCCGAAGTTCGTCTCGGCGATGATCAGATCCCCGCGGTGCATCTTGTCGACAAAATCAGGATCGGCGTCCTCCATGCAGTGCACGGCCAGTTCTCGTGGATCGGCCGTGTTGCAGTGCCGCGCGGGAATGATGGCATCAGTGTCAATATTCTTGCCGAATTTCCAGGCCCGGCCGCGTATGCGAGCCCGTTCCTGCAAATACCCTTTACGCACGATTCCGCTGGCCCGGCGAGGTAGGGCGTCGAAGAACAATACCCGGTCTGGGAGGGCGTAATCGGCCAGATGATCGGCGGCATAGTTCTGCAGGTCTTCGGCGAGGAACTGAGCCCCTTCTTGGCGAACGACGCAGGCCACCGACAACTCTCCATAGATTAGATCAGGAACGCTGACAACGGCTGTTTCCTTCACCCCTGGAAAGGAGCGCAGCACCATCTCAACCAGGCCGGGATATACTTTGAAGCCGCCACGAATGATCACCTCATCCTTACGGCCGACGATACGAATTGGACCATCGGGATCGATAACCGCCAGGTCGCCGGTGCGAAGCCAGCCGCGGTCATCCAGGACCAGGGATGTCGCCTCGGGATCGTCCCAATAGCCGCTCATAACGTTATAACCGCGGACACATAGCTCACCTTCTTCGCCGATCTCGAGCCTTTTCCCATCGGAATCAATGACCATGAGGTCAACACCAGGCATCGGACGTCCCACGGTTTCGGTCGCGGTCACAGGTCCATCGTCAAGGTGGGTCATGGTAACAGATGGAGATGCTTCAGTCAGCCCATAGGCTAGGATGAGGTTTATCCCCATCTCCTGCCGAACGCGCTTGGCGAGTAACGGCGGGCAAGGCGCGCCGGACATGATGCCGGTGCGTAAGCTGGTGCATTTATCAGAAGTGAACTCTGGGTAGTTGAGCTCCAGCCCAAACATCGTGGGAACGCCGTGATGCACAGTGACTTTGTGCCCCTCGATCAATTCTAGTGCCCGACCTGGATGGTATTTATCGAGACAAACGACCTGGGCGCCGGCGATGGTTGCCGACAATATCGTGGCGGTTAGGCCGAATGTATTCGAGAAGGGCACCGCGCCCAGGAATACGTCGTTCTCATCGCACTCCAAACAGTCACCCATGTCGGCCGCGTTCCGGATGAGGCTATGGTGGGAGAGGACAGCCCCTCTTGGCTGACCATTGCTGCCCAAAGTGTGGATGATGGCAGCAGGCGTGTCGGAGCTAGGGCTGGGCAGTTCAATATGTGGTTTGGGCAGGAGGAGATTGGAGAAGGGGATGACACCCGCACCCTCGCCCGCCTGGGCGAAGATGAATTCCAGGTCAGGAAGCTCCGGCTGCATCGACAGCACCAGAGCAAGATGATCAGTTCCTTTATACCTCTCCGGATCGGAGAAGGTAACCAGGGCCTTGGGTCTGGTCTTACTTAAGCGAGAAAGCATTTCTGTCGGACTTCGCCGGATATTGATGGGTACGAGAAGTAGACCGGCTTTAGCTGCGCCAAAAAGACTAACTATATAGGTTGGGTCATTAGGAAGTAGCAGGGCTAGCCGGTCCTCGGGCTTAAGGCCCATCTCAATACAGGACGTGGCAAAAGCCTGGGACGCCCGTTCGACCTCGAAATAGGTCATCTGCTCTTCGCCGAAGCTAATGAAAGGATGGTCGGGAAACTCAGTCGCCTGGCGGCTGAGCAAATCACCTATGGAGGTATGGTGGAATGATTCAAAGCGCATCGATTATCTCCTCGCTAACGCGACTAGAGAGACCCTGTTGCTTGCGGTGCAAAGAGTTGGGAGGTATGTACATCGGCCGGTGACGCAATGACGCCGGCTACGGCCGTGGCCGCTGCTACATAAGGATTGGCCAGGTACACCTCGCTATCGGGGTGGCCCATTCGACCACGGAAGTTACGATTGCTGGTTGATACACAACGCTCTCCGGCAGCCAGCACGCCAAGATGTCCGCCAAGACAGGGACCACAGCTCGGAGTGCTAACGGAGCAATTGGCTTCGACAAAGATCTCGATCAACCCTTCCCTCATCGCGTCGAGATAAACCTTTTGAGAACCGGGGATTATCACGGCACGAAGGTTGGGATGGATCTTTCTCCCTTTTAGGATACTCGCCGCCGCTCTAAGATCCTCCAAATTGCCGTTTGTGCACATGCCGATCACGACCTGATCTATTTCCAGCCCGGCGATCTCAGAAAGAGGCTTCACGTTTTCTGGCAAGTAAGGAACGGCAACAAAGGGTTCAAAATTGGACACATCGAATTCATGAACGTCCACGTACTCTGCGTCAGGGTCGCTTTGCCAGTATTGTCCTTCACGGGTGCTTCGTTCTTGGACGAAACGGCGCGTTTTATCATCGGCAGCGAATAACCCAGTCTTCGCACCGGCTTCGACAGCCATGTTGGCCATGGAAAAACGATCGGCCATGGTAAGGTGATCCAGCGCCGGACCGGTAAATTCCATGGCCTGGTATCGAGCCCCGTCAACACCAATGGCACCTATAGTGTGGAGGATGAGGTCTTTGCCGCCGACCCATTCGGGCGGCACCCCGTGATAAACATATTTGCTACTCTCTGGAACCTTGAGCCATATCTCGCCCAAGGCCATCGCCGCGGCGGCGTCCGTGGATCCGATGCCCGTTCCGAAGGCTCCCATGAAACCATAAGTACAGGTATGCGAATCGGCCCCGGCGATCAGGTCTCCTGGGACTACCAAGCCTTGTTCGGGGAGGAGAATGTGTTGAATACCGGCCCGCCCGACGTCATAGAAACGAATATTGTGTTCCCGGGCGAACTCACGGCAGCGCTTCACGATCTCGGCGCTCTTGATGTCCTTGGCTGGTGTGAAGTGATCCATCACCATGATCACCTTCTGCGGGTCGAAGATCCGGGCGCCTTCGATCTTCTGAAACTCCTCGATGGCTAAAATACCCGACAGCTCAGAGGCCAGCACGATATCGACCCTGGCGTTGATGAACTCTCCTGGGTGTACTTCATCCTGGTCACACTTGGAAGCCAACAACTTTTCGGCGAGCGTATGTCCCATCATCACTCCTAGCTAAGGCTGGTATCTGGTGAGTAATCCAAAATAATGGTCAATGCGAGAAAAGACCGGTAAATATGTACGGATCCGGTGAAAGTCCGAAGCACCAGAAGCGTCTTAAAGCGCCGAGAGAACGAGAACTCGCGACCGGTCAATCATAGGTTGGTGATCAGAGAAGCTATCTCCTCTTGTCTTTCAGACGGGACTCTCCCATCCGGATCCCAGCCACGTTCTGCATAGTAGTCATCCAGCATGTTCTGGAATTGATGTCGATCCACATGATGCCCCTTTGTCTTCCTGGCAGGCATCGGATCATCGAAGTAGCGTTTTGGCAGGGTGTCATCGGCGCGCGTGAGACCGAAGTCTCTGTTTATCAATCGCTCGGTATCGATCACGCGTTTCCCGACCTGGCGTAAGGAAGTGGGATCGTAGTCGTAACCGGTTGAAGCCCTAATCAGGTCGCAGAAATGATCGTATCCCAGAAGGTGGGGACTGTTGAAACCGTGGGTAACAAATTTGCAGACACCTAAGCAATCGGTTACCGCGTAGATGTCATCACTCCAGGCTACAATCAAGCCCTTGTCCTTATAAGTCGTAGGATCGGGATCATTGGCCCGTCCGTAGATGCGGGATCGCAGCTCATTGGGCAGCTTAAAGACCTCAAGTGTCGGACGATTTCGTAAGTGATCGGCTCCCCGGCTGGCGACGGCGATTCCCAAGGCGAACCCCTTGAAGTAGCGGACGTCATGCGGATCGGATTGGGGTAGTCCCTTTACGGCGATCAGGTAGTCACTGGCTTCGTCCGGAAAATGGCTTAGCGCCTGGCTGCTCTCGGCAAGGATGTTTCCAAACCCGCGCCGGAAGGCGATATCTTCTATGAGCCCGAAAACATGCTCGTAGTCGCCCCATAACAGCGGCCCGCCTGTCATCTCATCGTCAATCAGCCCTCGTTGATACAATTCCATAGCCCAGCCGATTATTGTTCCGGCGGACGAGGCATCGATTCCCAGGTCATTGACCAGGTTATTAAGGGTGATCACCTGATCGGTCGGCGCTATCCCAAGGTTCGCGCCAAGGAGGCCGATGGTCGAGTATTCGGGCCCTTCACCACCAAGCACGTTTCGATGCCGGCAGTGTACGACGCAGGAGGTACAGGCGAGCATCCTGTCCACATACTTCTCAATCTCCTCGGCGTTCAAGGTATCCTCGAAGAAGTTGTCCTGGCTATTCCTGGTTCGGATGGCGCCGAGACGGTTGCTCACCTCATATAGCAGGGGTGTACCAACTCGTCCAAGAACCTGCACAATCCTGCTGTCCTTCAGATACCTCTGCTGCTCGATTCGGAGCGAACGAAGCGTCTCTTTCTGGGCAACGGCGATCCCCTTTCCTCCTCTTGCTGCTACGGCTTTGAGATTTTTACTGCCCATTACTGCGCCCATGGCTCCGCGAGCGGCGGCGTTTTTCTTTCCAGTCATAACAGCCGCCATGCGCACCATGTTCTCACCGGCAGGGCCTATCACTGCGGAGATGGTTCCGGGGCCATGCCACTCTTTGAGCGAATCCTGAGCCTCGATGACGCGAGATCCCCAGATTCGCCCGGCATCCAATATACGCACCGTCCCATTCTCTAATAGTAGATATGATGGCCTAGTTGCCCGGCCGAGGATAACCAGCCTGTCAAAACCGGCTTTTCGCATGGCAGCGGCGAAAAAACCGCCACAGTTGGCGTCTCCCAGAATGCCGCTCTCCGGTGAACGGGCCGAGATGTTGAATCTAGCCGCATTGGGCGCGATCGTTCCAGTAATCATGCCCGCGCCAATGATGAGCGGGTTCTCAGGTCCAAGGGGATCCACCTGGGATGGATCACCAGAGGCCTGGAGGAAGTGGCGCAAATAGGCCATATTCAGACCGCGCCCCCCCAGGTAAGCATGAACCAGGACATCGGGAGTCCTCGTAACCTCAACTTCTCCGGATGTCAGGTCAATGATGGCGGTTCTAACCTCGAATGGCATTCGAACCTCCGGCAATTGGCCAGACGAAGTGAACACGATCACCGTCCGCTAGCTTTGAATCCAATTTCGCTTCTGTTTCGCCAATAAATATCACCGGCGGCGCGCCATCCATTTCCTTCTCCAGGGAAGGATGGCGGCTAAACAACACCTCCAACAAGTCCTGAATCAAAGATTCCGGTGGCAACTCTAGCTGGAGATCACGCTGGCCGGCCGATCGCCAGTAAGGTTCAGCGAGCCGGATAGAGATATGATGGACCTCGTTCATTCACCAACACCCAAATCAGCTTCCCTGATCTCTTGACCCGCCTTGAGCCGCTGGCGCATCACGGCGACCATACGGAGCACATCCTTCTCGGTCAGCAGCACATCGGATCGTTTGGCGGCGGTGAGGATCTTCTCAATGTATACGGGATCTTCTTCGATATCATGTTGTCGAAGATAATAGCGAATATTATGTTCCCCGGACATGGGGCCAATTTCGACACTTTGTCGGCGTCCAACCATGGATGCAGGCACGCCACAGTAAACACAATTGCTTAGCCATTCTTCACCCATCTCCATGGCTTTCACAATGGCCGCGGCGTGAACGCCGGTTGAGGTCCGGAAAGAATCCGCCCCAACTACCGGGTAGTTGAAGGGGATCGGTGCGCCGCACTTCTCGGAGATGACCTGGCAATATTCTGGCAGCTTGGTCAGGTCGCGGTTGGCCCATCCCATCAGGTTCAGGTTAACAAGGAGAAGTTCCATGGGGGTGTTTCCGCTTCGTTCTCCTATCCCAAGACCACAGGCGTGAACCCGATCAGCTCCGGCTTCAATGGCAACGATCGTATTGATGATATCCATCCCCCGGTCCCTATGACCATGCCAATCAATGCCTACATCTGGATTGACTTCGTCGACAACCCGGCGTAGGAAAGTAACGAGGGCGTGGACTCCTTCGGGCGTTGCATGTCCAACGGTGTCAGCGGCGCAAATTCGTTGGGCTCCAGCCCTAATTGCCGCCTTGTATACTGCTTCCAACGTTTCCGGCTTGGCCCGGGTTGTGTCCTCAGTTACAAACATGACAGGCAAGCCGCGATCGATGGCAAAGCGCACGGACTCTTCGGCTTGCTGCAATAGAAAGTCAACGTCCCATCCTTCAGCGTATTGGCGGATAGGGCTCGTGCCAAGAAAGATGCAGGCTTCGATCGGGATGCCGGCTTCCTCAGAAGCATCCACGATGGGGGCGATATCCGAGATCATGGTTCTGGCGGCACTCTGGGGTTGGATCGCCATATTCTGATTAGCGATCTCCCGGGCGAGAACCGTAACATGGTATTTGAATCGCTCGCCGGCCCCGCAAAGACCCAGGTCGGCCGCGTCGATTCCCAGATCACTCATCAGATAGAGCAAGTAGACTTTGTCCTGTATGTCCGGATGGTGAATTGAGGGGGACTGCAGGCCGTCACGCAGGGATTCATCGGTCACGAGGATTTGGTGATCGGGCGCGGGGCGGCTCTCGGCCAGGTTCCAATCATAGATCAGTTCATGGGTGTCCGAAGGTGTACTCATCTCACTCCTTTCCTCCTCGCTCCTAGAGTGTAGGAGCATTACTCCAGGGTTTCCATGGCCATTAAGCGTTTGCCGTTTGCGAAGGCGGTCAAGTTACTATCCAAGTAACGAGCGGGAAGACGGACGGTTAAGGCCTTTTGCCACGAAACATCAGGAATTGACAATCGCGTCGATAAAGCCCCTAACATGACGACATTGGCCATGCGGCCGTCGCCTAGATTACGGGCGATATCAGATGCGGGCAACGGGTAAACGGTCAAGCCTTTTTCTCGCAAGTAAGCAATAGTTTCGTGCGGGTAAGCATCCGAGGCCCCGGATACAGAGCCAGGAATTACCTCAAAATCGTTTACAAGAATCACGCCCGATTTCGGGTCGACGAAGTGTGCGAATCGAAGGGCCTCCAATTTCTCCAAGGCGACCACAGCGTCGGCCTGCCCTGGAGTGATGATGGGCGAGTAGATCTTGTCACCAAATCTGACGTGTGTTTCAACGCTACCGCCCCTCTGGGATACGCCATGCACCTCCGTTTGTTTGACGTCGTATCCGGCCTGAGTTGCGGCAATCGAGGTTAGCTCGGCGACAAGCAAAGATCCCTGACCACCTACGCCGGCAAAAAGAAGGTTGTAGACTTCCGTCATTTACACCTCTCACAGCACCGATTGGGGCGCACGTTAGATGGATACGGCCTGCTCCGCCAGGCAAATAGCTTCCGTAGGGCACACTTGGGCGCAAACAGTACACGACGTGCACTCGGATCCGACGATCTTCGGAAATCCGGATTCCGTCCGTTTGATCGCCGGGCACCAGACTTTGAAGCAGGCGTCACACTGGGTACACAGATCCTCAAGTACGACATAGGGAGGAATATCCCGGCGCTTCATTTCAGGCAGCTGCATGCAGGGACCTTGGGCAATGACGACAGCCGGTCCCTTATGGGCCAACGCTTTTCGGATCGTTTGAGTCATTTCTTTTCGCTGCCAGGTATCGATGACGGTCACGTGTTCAACGCCGGTGGACCGGCAAAGGGCCGCGAGGTCCAGGCGAGGAGTTGGATCGCCAAGAGCATTTTTTCCCGTCGCCGCGTGCGGCTGCCCGCCGGTCATACCTGTCGCCGAATTATCCAGGATGACAAGGGTCAGGTTGCTGCCGTTGTACACGGCATCAATCAGGGGAGGGATTCCGGCATGGATGAAGGTCGAATCGCCGATGACGGCGACAACTCTCTCGTGACCGGCCATCTCTAGTCCAACGGCTGTGCCTATACTGGCCCCCATGCAAAATGTTGTGTGTTCGGCTTCGTAAGGAGGCAGGGCGCCCATGGTATAGCAGCCGATATCGCCGCTGACCACGACCTTTAATTGGCGGAGAGAAGCAAACACGGTGCGGTGACCACAGCCTGTGCAAAAGACGGGAGGTCGTGGCAGCAGCTGAATGCCTTCCGTGAAGGGCGCCGGAACGACACCTAGATCAAGGGCTGTCCTTAGCCGACCTGGCGAGTATTCACCGATGAGCCCGAACAAATCCTTCCCTACCAGGTTGTCGATACCCAAGCTCAGCATGTACTCTTCAATGAAGGGCTCGCCCTCCTCCACGATGTACACCGTGTTATAGCGGGAACAGAATTCCCTGAGAAGCGCCGGGGGCAAGGGAAAAGTCATGCCCAATCTAAGCACAGCGGCATCAGGGATCACTTCCCGTACATATTGGTAAGCGATGCCTGAGGTAACAACCCCGATCTCGCTATCCCGGTACTCGACCCTGTTTAAGGAGCATTGTTCAGCGTATTCTCGCAGCGATGTGAGGCGCTCCTCCACCTTCGGCCGGAGAAGGCGACGATAGATTGGGACGGAGTAACGGACTGGATCAGGCACAAAGTCGCGTCGCGGCACATCTTGGCGATTTCCGAGGTTAACCAATCCTTTGTGATGGGCCAATCTCGTGGTGGTTCGCAGCATCACCGGCGTGCCAAATTGCTCCGAGATGGTCATTCCTTGTTGCACAAAATCGCGGCATTCCTGGGCATCGCTAGGTTCGATTACAGGTACTTTCCCCATGCGGGCTAGATAGCGGTTGTCCTGCTCGTTCTGCGATGAGTGCATACCCGGGTCGTCGGCCGAAACTACGATAAAACCGCCGTTCGTACCCGCGTAGGGAAAAACCATGAATGCATCAGCGGCCACATTGAGCCCCACATGTTTCATGGTAACGAGTACGCGCAATCCACCAATCGCTGCGCCCATGCCTTCTTCAAAGGCCACTTTCTCATTCGTCGACCAACGCGGGTTCGTTTCTGGAAAACGAGCCGCCAGGGTCTCTATTATCTCGGTGCTTGGGGTTCCAGGATAACCGGCCGCGAACGACACACCCGCTTCCCAGGCCCCCCGGGCGATCGCCTGGTTACCTAGAAGCAGTTCGCGAACCGGATTCGGAGTACCAGATGTCTGTTTGCTCTTGACCATGTTCATCAGAATTTCCTGGAAGAGCCTCCGCTTCTCAAAGATTCAGGATGCGAGCCGCATTTCCGTACAATATCGCCTGTTTGGCCTCATCCGAGATCGGTAGAGTCTGAATGGCCTGCACATTTCTCGTGAGATCTGGATTTCCAGGCCAATCTGAACCATAGATGACCTTATCGGCGATCATCTCCAGCCGGGGGAAATAGGTGAGTAGCTTCTTCGCCGGCAAGCCTGAGACTTCCATGTAGACGTTTTCGTGTCTTCTCGCCATCCAGAATGCCTGTTCGTACCAAAACGGCCGCCCTGAATGGGCCATCAAGATATTCAGGCCGGGGAAGTCTATGGCCACATCGTCCAAATGAAGTGGATCGCCATACTTGATTCGGGCGCCCTTGAAAATCGAAGAGCCAGTATGAACCATCATAGGCAAACCCAGATCCTGGGCCCGGCCGTATAGCGGGTACATTCGCGAGTCATTGGCGTAATGGTGATGATAGACAGGATATACTTTGATACCCCCGAAGTTGAACTCTTCGACAAGGCGAACTAATTCGGCGTCCAGATCGTTTACCACGAACGGGTTAATACTGGCAAAGGGGATCAACCGGCCGCGAGGGCCGGTAGCAGGATCTGGTATTGAATTGGCTTCCTTGCAGATTTCGCCGACATATTCGTTGCCAGCCCAGCCGGTGGTTATGGGCGACACTTCTGCCAGCCCAACCGCCCAATCGATCCCGTTTTCCTGCAGATAGCGCCGCACTCCTGCAGGAGTCAGCACATCGTCCAAGAGTGTGGCCAGGTCGCCAGGATAGTTTTCCTGGATCCACTCTAGAACCCACGGATGCCCGTGCTCGATCCGGCTCAAATGAACGTGAAAGTCGATTATCATGGTACCACCACGGAACGAACGCCCTCGCTGCGACGCAGAGCATCAAGTCCTTCATTGATATCGGCAAGCCGGTAACGGCCTGTCACCAACTCCTTCACCCGGATCTTTCCCTGCCGGGCCATCTCAATCACGCGGGGATAATCCACCGCCCGGCAACCCAGCGATCCGATAATCTCCATCTCCCGGTACATGACCTTGCCGGTATTTAAGGCCATAGGCGTGCTAGAAAAACCAACGACCACGAAACGGCCGCCAGGGCGAAGGGAGTTAAACGTTTGCGCTTGAGCCAATGGATTGCCAATAGCCTCGAATCCGATATCGGCGCCACCATTGGTCAGCTTGCGGATCTCCTTATCGATCCTCTCATGAGCCGTTGAGTTGAGGGTGGTATGCGCACCTAAACGGGAAGCCCATTCCAGTTTTTCGTCTAATATGTCGACGGCGATCACATGGGCCCCGATGGAAGCGGCAACCTGGACGACATTCAAGCCGATTCCTCCACAGCCGAAGACGACCACCTGATCCCCGGGTTTGACCCGCCCCCTATTAACGACGGCGTGAAAAGGTGTCGTGATGGCGTCGGCGATGATAGAAGCTTCCTCGAGGGGAATCTCATCAGGAAGGCTAAAGACATCTTTCGCCGGGGCGATGATGTATTCGGCATATCCACCGTCGACATTGTTGCCAAACATCACCATGCGCTCGCAAATGTTCTCCCGTCCGTTCCTGCACATAGCGCATTGACCACATCCATAAACGGCTGGCAAGAGAACAGGCTCACCCGTGTGCCAACCATCGACACCCTCGCCGAGCGCCGATATCGTACCCGACACTTCGTGCCCCAGTACAAGAGGCGGTTTTTTAAAGGTCTGTACGCCATGATCGATATAGTGGAGATCGGTGTGGCAAAGCCCGCAGGCAGCCACCTTCACCAGGATCTCGCCTGGTCCTGGCTCTGGTGTCGGAATCTCCTCAACAACCAGTGGCTCTCCAGAACGATACAAAAGTGCAGCTTTCATCGGTAAACCCCCGTTATTAGTCCTTCGTCATGACGTTGTCACTTCCAAAACTATGGCTGCGGCGGTATCACCGGCAGCACATCCAGTGAAAAGGCCGTAGCCGCCACCTAAGATAACCAACTCCTCCACCAATTCAATGATGAGGCGCATCCCGGTTGGCCCTTGAGGATGGCCCCAGACTAATGAAGAACCGAAGTTGTTCATTCCCTCCAAGGGGATGCCGAACTCGCGGTTCATGAAGCAATCATTTACCGCGAATGGGTTGTGGGTCTTGATAGCGCGAATTTCACTTAATGAGATATCTGCCTTCTCCAAAGCCCGTCGTACCGCCGGCGCGTTGGCCTTGGGCATGAATCCCTTGCCAGCTCTCCCTTCGGCGAAGGAGAGCAGCTTAATCTCGATGCCAGCATCACGACTAAGATGTCGAGCGCTATCACGGGTCGTAATAATCATTCCCGCGTTGCCATCAGCCGGGAAAGTCTGCCCGCCGAAGGTGACGGTCCCTTCAGGCAATACCGGTCTGAGTCGCGCCAGACCCTCCGCTGAAGTCGGAAAGACCCCTTCGTCATCGTCGACTGTACCCATAACCTTACGCCCGGTTGGGTTCACCTCGACGGGAGACACCATGTAACGCTTATGAAATGAAGCATCCTCATCTAGCGCCTGTTGATACTGGGCATGTCTCATCAAAGCGACCTGATGCTGCTCCTCGGTCGATATATTGTATTCGCAGGCCACATTTTCGGCCGTCTGAATCATGCTGTTTTTCGCGAAGGGATCGCGGTTGAAGTTATCCCATACCCAGTCCTCGGCATCACCCCGACCGCCTGGGGCCAGAGGATTTGGATATATCAGATGGGGACCGTTTGAGGTTCGATCGGCGGTCACGCACAGGATGGCTGCATCTGTCCCATTTCCAGCTTCTACCTCGAAAGCCGCGCCGCCGATGACCCGGGCAGACGTCGCGCAGGCTTGGGAAATTACCGGGCCCGTTACACCTTCGGCGCCTATCAGCCCGGCGAGCCAGGGCGCTCCATAGAAGGAGTTCCTGGCTGGTACCGTCAAGCCGAAGTGCAGGCTGCTGAATTCAGTCGGTTCAATATCACGCTCGGTGAGGGCGCGCCTGGTAACTTCGGCCGCAAATTTGACCGGATGTAGGTTAGCGAAGCTGCCCTGCCACTTCGCAAACGGCGTACTCCAATAGCCGCCGTAGGGGATGTACGTCTTCTCAAATGACATGCGCTTATCTCCTGAGAATCAACGGACTAAATCGGGTCAAGGAATGACCTTCTCAATCCGATGAGATTCTTACAATGCGTGCGTGCTCGCAGCTGTTGGTTCTCCAGATGGTTCTCCAACCGGTTCTTCAAGCGGTCCTCCAAACGGTCACAGGTATTGGCCACCGTCCACCGTGAGTATTTCACCGGTAATATGACGGGCGCGTTCACTGCACAGAAAGGTAACCACCCAGGCAACCTCCTCCGGCTGGCCCAGTCGCCCCAGCACAATCTCTGCTAGAGCCATATCTCTCACCTTCTCGGGCGCAGCCCTTACCATATCGGTGGCGATCAAGCCCGGGGCCACGGCGTTGACATTCACGCTAGATCGCCCTAATTCGCGGGCCACGGTTTTCGTTAATGCATTGACGCCGCCTTTCGCGGCCGTGTAGTTGGATTGGCCGAATTTGCCTCGCAGCCCGTTAATGGAGGTAACATTCACTATCTTGCCCGATCGCTGCTCCTTAAAGATAGGAGCAACGGCGCGGATGTAATTGAAGGTTCCTTTTAAGTCAACGGCTATCACCTCATCCCATTGCTCTTCGGTCATCTTCCAGATTACGCCATCACGGTTCATCCCAGCGTTGTTTACCAAGATGTCCAGCCCGCCCATTTCCTCCAATACCGAATCAACCATGCGCTGAGCGTCCGAAAAAGACGTCACGTCGGCCTGGACGGCCAACCCTCTACGGCCGAGTGACTCTACCTCACGTAAAAACGTCGCGGCTTCATCGGTGCTCTGGCGATAGTTTATGGCGACATCAGCCCCATTGCAGGCAAGATCCAAGGCGATTGCTCTTCCAATCCCTCGGGTTCCACCGGTAACAATAGCGATCTTTCCTTTGAGTAACTGCTCCGGTGCGATACCAGTTCGTTGTTCGTCTGCTAACATCGTCTTAATCCCTCTTGATCTTCAAATACCCACACTGGCACCACCATCTGCAAATAACACTTGCCCGGTGATGTAGGAAGCCTCACTCGAGGCGAGAAAAAGATGGACCGCAGCGATCTCCTCCGGTTCGGCAAGTCGTCTGGCGGGAATCTTGGTCAAAATGCTCTGCAAGATCTTATCCGGAATGCCAGCCGTCATTTGGGTCTTGGTGGCGCCTGGCGCCACACAATTCACAGCGATGCCAAAACGGGCCCATTCCAAGGCCAGGGTTTTGGTTAACCCGATGACTCCTGCCTTCGAGGCAGCGTAGTTTGCCTGGCCGATGTTGCCGAGAGCACCGATGGACGATGTATTTACAATCCGGCCGTAGTTCTGCTGCATCATGGGCAAAGCCGCGATCTGGCAACATAGCCACGTGCCCTTCAGGTTCACATCCAGCACCTGATCCCATTTCTCATCAGACATGAGTCTCGTCTCGCCTTCTTTGACCCGCACCATGAGCGCGTCTCTGTTGATGCCGGCGTTGTTTATTAAGATATCCAGGCGACCATATCGCCCGGTGGCGGCATCTACCATCTTCTCAACATCCTCGCGGGAAGATACGTTACCGACCACGGTTGCGAACGCACCGTCAGTGTCGGCATTGATTTTGGCCAGTTCGTGACCGGTTGACTCCAGGCCGTTCTCATCCATGTCCGAAATCACAATCTTGGCCCCTTCTTGGGCGAAACGGATGGCAGTGGCCCTGCCGATTCCATTTCCGCCGCCGGTTATGAGTGCTACCTTTCCTTCCAAATTCATATCTCACTCCCTCCATTCACTGGCGAGTAACAGCTTGTAAACACCGGGCGAAGGCGAAGTTTCCATACCTCTTGCCCTGCCGGTTGAAGTTAGCCATTCCTCGAACACCATTAATCTGAGACCCTCTTCATCATGAGTGTCCACACGCCATCCACCACTACTTCATCCCTCTGGTTGATCATCCGAGCGCTGAAATATACGATACCCCTGTCAGGCTTGGAGGTCGGTTTCTTCTCCTGTACCTCCAATTCCAGGTGGACAGTGTCGCCGAACAGGACAACCCCTCTGTAGCGAATAACTTGTTCCATCAAAGCGATAGTTGTACCTTCAAAGATTCCGGTCCAATTCGCCATGCCCGTTGCCATTGACACAACTAACGCGCCATGGGCGATACGCTCTCCAAAAGGTGTTTGCTTGCCGAATTCAGCGTCGGTGTGCAGAGGGTTAAAATCACCCGAAAGACCGGCGAAACTCACAACGTCGGCCTCGGTGACGGTCCTACCTTGAGAATGGTAGCTGGCACCTAACTCAAACTGGTCATAGGTCAATCCTTTTGATCTATCCATAGCTCCTTATCCATGTTTCCATTCAGGCTTTCTTTTCTCAATGAAGGCGGAGAGACCCTCCTGGGCGTCAGCGGTTTTCATCAGCTCATCCAGATACAGGCGTTCCACCTCCGGCAACGCACTGGCCCAGTTGGAATAGCCCAGATTCAAGGCTCGTTTAAGCAAGGACATAGCGGCCCGGCTGAGACCGGCGATTTGGTTGGCTTTCTCCATCGCCCACCCTTCAACCAACTCAGCCGGTACGACGGCATTTACCAGCCCGAATGACAAAGCCTCGTCAGCCGGCAAATTGCGACCGGTGAACATCAGATCGGCCGCTGCCCTGTAGCCGACCAAATAGGGAAGGCGAAGGGCGGCGATGGGAGCCATGGCAGCCAATTGAATTTCAGGCTGTCCGATCACGGATCCCTCGGCCATCACTGCCAAGTCGCAGCATAGAACCAACTCGCAGCCGCCGCCTAGAGCATGTCCCTGGATGGCAGCCAGAGTTGGCGTGGGAAATTCGGCGAGAGAATGGCAGACCCGATCGAAGAGAGGGATCATCTCACCGACCTTGTCAGGCGTGTGATCGCCTACATCTACGCCTGCCGAAAACATCTTTCCGCTCGCCCGTAGGACAAGTACACGCACGCCGATCCTGGTTGATAGGCGCTCGATTTCAGTCTCAAGTTGGCGGAGCATGGCGATGTTAAGGATATTCAACGGCGGCCGATTCAAAGTGAGCGCGGCAACACCCGATTCCGGGTCAAATGTCGCAAAAAGGCTTTCCTTGCCGTCCATTTCGTTTTCCTCTCCCATCGTCAATCTAGGTGCCGTTTATGGTCGCGCCGCAAACGCCGCAGAAATCGAATTCCTCGGGCAAAGCCTGGGCGCCACAGGAAGAGCAGGTGGCGGCGTAGGGCCCCCAGCGGAACTCCCCACTCCGGCCTTCGGCCATTCGTTCACGAAGAAGACGGTAGTTTGGTGGTCGCTTCTCCACAAAAGCGGTCATCCCTTCCAACGGTTCCCACGATGTGTAATGGATGGAGAGCCAATCGCGAGCGTGACCTATCGTCTGATGCCAAGCCAGGTTTTTCCAGAAGTTTGTCTGCTCCTTAGTGTAGCGGATGCACTCTGGGAATTTGTCCACAAGCTCCTGGGCCAATGTATCCACTGCCTTGTCCAGTAACGAAAGATCGACGCTATAGCCGTCAATCTCTCTTTGGGCTTTGGCGATCTGGTCGATCGAAGCACGGTCTATGAATTCGCCGTTCTTCATGACGGAGGGAACCACTTCATTTACTAATCCCCAATCCAAGGCCTGGTAGGGTGGAATCTTTCGATTTGTCATCAACATATAGCGGGCCCGCCGGTCGCCGACCATGATGGGCAACCACTGGGTTGCGCCGCCGGCGGCAACGCTGCCGACCCCACTGCCGACCTGCCCTATCCAGGCGTGTTCGGCGATGATCGCCAGATCACAGGCCATCTGTGATTCGTTTCCCCCGCCAACAGCCATACCATTAAGACGGGCGATCACAGGCTTGCCACTGTTGACAATGCTCTCAATATAAGTCCCGAACAAGCGCATGTATTTCCAATAATCGTGAGGCGATCTTGTATATTTCTTCTGATATTCCTTTACATCTCCACCGGTGCAGAAAGCCCGACGCCCAACACCAGTATAGACGATCACGGCTACCTCATCATCGAAGCTTGCCTGCCGGAAGGCCGTAGCCAGTTCCTCCAAGCAATTGGTGCTGTAGGCGTTGTAATTCTGCGGTCGGTTGATCGTTACGCGAGCTACCCAATCTTTCTTATCGTAAAGGATCTCCTGAAAATCAGTCTTTTGGTCCGTGAGAACATCCATGTTTTGCTCCTCTATGCATGTGACACGAATTTCGCGAATCACACCAACATTTCTCAGATGCTCGAATCCCACTCATTAGCTGGTGACGAACACCCGTACTCATCCGTTGATATACCCATCTCCACATACAATCCGGTCGACAAAGTCGTTTACGTGCACCTCTAGACGGTGACGGTAATCATCGAATAGCTTCCTGGCTTTGAAACCAGTCCATTCCGGCTCCAAAAGGGCCGTTGGAAGGTTCGGGTCTCTCAAGGGGAAGCTCTGAAATTCGTGGGTCAGCCAGAAACGCCGGCTAAAACACTCTTCCTCGCTGAAACTATGCCCCGCATTTTCATGAGCTTGGAAGCGTGTATATTCAGGCTCGTAGTGAGCGATGAAGGACTTGTATTGGGAATCAAGGCCGGCTATGTCCCAACATCGAGAGGCCAGGTCTTCTGAAGATTCCGGCCCGAGATAGACACCAGAAAAAAGGTCGATGTAGGGTTCCACCAAAAGATCGTCGAACACACTCTTTAGCTCACCACCCCGGTCGTGAGGTGAAATCCAGGTGCTTGGAGCCAGACGGCCGAATCCAAGCCAGCTCAATTTCGTTCGAAGGGCGTGTCGTCTCCTGCGTATCTCTTCTGGGAGCGAGTAGAGCACTATGTGCCATTGGCCATCCCACTCGGTGATTACCGGTTCGAAGATACGCCTCTGCCCCTCATCGAGGAGCGCGTACCCTCGAGCTGTTACGTAGTACCGGCTTCGACGCCCTCGTTTCTCAGTTGCTATCCACCCTTTTTGGCTCATGCGCGACAGGGTCGACCGCACGGCTCGCTCGCTGACGCCCAGAAGTCCCATGAGATATAGCAAGGAACTGGTCCATACCTTACCACCGCGCTGTACAACGTATTCGCCGAACAATGTAAAGACAAGGAACTGCGTTCGGACTGGACGGGCTTCGGTGGTAATCACTCTTGTCATTGTTCGGAAGTTGCTATTAGGGTGGCGATCTTCGCGTATAGAGAGTCACGTAGGCGTGACAGGTTGCCAGACGGCAGTCGCCGCATAGAATGCTCAGCTCGGAAGGTTTTATCGCTTCGGCGCGTACTTCAAAACCCAATTCTGTATAGATAATCCGGGCTTCTTCAGCCCTGGGTGGGTCAGCCATGAAGCGCCGCTCCCATCCATCAGCCGCAAGCTCGGGATCAGCCGGGAAGTCGAGCACGGGTATCGATGTACTGTCCATGGAACCTATGCCTCCACCGACGAGGTCGGGAGGGCATTCAGGCAGACCGTTCACCAGCGAACGGGAATCCGGTTCAGCCATCGATTTCAGACCGAGACCATCGGGTTGTCTCTATGCATCTCAACTCCTTCCAGTATTAATTTTCTCAGCCGATAATGACCTAAAATGGCTGCACCTAAAGCCGTGGTGAATTGAACGAGTTCTCCTTCGGGCACATTTACATCAGAACCCAATTGCTCGCGCACCACCCTGGCCATTGTGTTGAATCTTAGAATGCCGCCGATTAATGTGTATTCTGGAGACATGCGAACCCGCCTCATGAGTTGGACAGAACGGTCCACTAGAGAGACGATTGAACCATGCATGATATCTGCCGGCGCGGCGCCATGGGACAGATGATTGATGACCTCCGACTCAGCGAAGACGGCGCAAACTCCTGATATGGGCACCGCTTTCTTGGATGTGGCTGCCAACATCCCAATCTCCTCAGTCGTGTAACCCATATAGCGAGCGGTCTTTTCCAGAAATGCGCCCGTTCCGGCAGCGCATTTATCGTTTAAGCGGAAGGATTTCACCCTCAACTGTCCATCGAGACGAATAGCTTTCATGGTCTGTCCGCCAACGTCGAGGATGGTTCGGGTGTTAGGGAACAGGTGGGCGGTTCCTCGGGCGCTGGCTGTTAAATCGGTGACGTTCAAATCCTTGAACTGGACCTGGTGTCTGCCGAAACCAGTCGCCACCACGTAAGCCATGTCCTGTTCGTCCAGCCCTGCTTCCTCCAGAGCCACATTAAAGGCCTTGCGGGCTACTTCAGCCAGCTTAAAGCCCGTGCTACACATCGTCTTGCCGACGATTTCGCTATTTTCGCCGACAATGACGGCTTTTGTGTACGTGGAACCTACGTCAATTCCTGCGACGTAAGTCATAATACCTCCCAGGACATCGGGCCTTATGCCCCATGCGATCTAACAACCCCGGTGGAATCCGTGGTAGGAATCCTGCTGGCCTGGATATGGTCTAAAGCAAACAAGGCCGCTCCCAGAGCCCCCATATAGTGGGACTCCTCGCTCACATTCAACTCCAGGCCCAAATTGTCCTCCAAGGCATAAATCATGCCCGAATTCCGGGCCACACCTCCGGTAAAGGTGACCTCCTTTTCAATACCAACCCGTCGCAACAAACCGATTGAGCGCTTAGCGATCGACTGGTGGACGCCCATCAATATATCTTCAATCTTTTTTCCCTTTCCTAACCAAGAAAGAACTTCGGATTCGGCGAAGACGGTGCATGTGGTGCTAATACGAACCGGTCGCTCAGCCCGCATGGCGGTAGCTCCCAAATCGTTTAAGGGAATGTCCAGCGCCGATGAGGCCGCCCCTAGGAACCGGCCGGTGCCGGCCGCGCATTTGTCATTCATGCAGAAGTCGACGATCTCTCCCTCCTGGTTTATCTGGATGGCCTTGGTGTCCTGTCCACCCATGTCGAGCACCGTCCGGGTATTTGAGAACATGTGTACGGCTCCTCTGGCATGGCAGCTTATCTCTGTAACCTGCGTATTTCCAAAGGTGACTCGATACCTGCCATACCCAGTGCCGATAACGTATTCAATCTCTTCCTCGCGAACAGCAGCGTCTTTCAGCGCCTCGAAATAGGCATTCTCGGCCGCCAGCACCACATTGGCGCCGGTATCTATCAGCGAACGGCCGGTGATCCTGGCATCTTCGCCAATAATGACGGCCTTTGTCTGGGTTGAGCCTACGTCTACGCCAGCGGCATAAGCCATAAGTTACTCCGTAACTAGGGATGTCGCAGAGCGACCGCTTTGCGGTCAGGGACTAAGGACTGGGAATTGGGAAGTGATGTTTGCTTAATATGTACCGCTCCTAGGTTGTCAGTTCGGATTGTCTATGTTTACGGGAAGCGAGGCCCTCGAAAAAGGCATCGATCCGGTTCTTTAGCTGTGCTTCGGAGACCACGCGCCTATCCATCATATCGGACTCAATGAACAAACTAGGTATATCCCGGGCAGCCATGACTGCGCGTCTGTTGTCAGCCAGGCCTGTGGAAACGGTGCGGCAGCTTTTGATGGGGTGGTAAACGATCCCATCGATAGCGTAATCGTCGATCATCTCGATGAGAGCCTGATCCTGGTAAAACATATTGTCCATGGCGTCACGAACACTGATCAGGAGTCCCTCGGCCAGGCTATCGAGCGGCCGGTTCAGATCGTATTCAAATCCACAGTTGGTGCCGCCCGAGGCGAACAACAGGTAGGTTGATGTCAGGAAGGTTCCTCCCCACTCCGTAAACATCTCGTTGAAACGTCTAAATATCGGGTAGCAGGGAACGCCGACGAAGATCAGACGATACTTTTCCTCTGTAAGAGTGCCAATGTGATTAGCCGCTCTATATTCCATTTCCTCCACTAGCTGTTCGAAGTATTGGCTACCTTCGGCCGTTCCCCTAAACCCATTGGCCACACCAAGATAGACGGTTCCGTCAGTTACGGCGTTGAACAACGAAGGCCGGTTTCTATTTAGTTCGAGCACCCGTTTCCAGCCTTGATTCATGCGACTGGTGTGTTGTAAGACATCGCGGAATCGATCGACGTCAAATCTGTGACCTGTTACTTCTTCACAGAGGCTAATCAGCTCTTTGAGCTGGGCGACCACATAGCGACGATCGTTCTCGAAATCTTGATCGCCGGCCCATGTTTGCCCGCCTGCCGTCCGTGTCCCGGGAATATCCAGGGTGAACACGGGAATCTGGTACATCCGCTCCCAGATCTCGGCCCACTTGATGTAGGTGTTGCAGGCGTTGGTCAAGACGGCCAATGTAGGTTTAGGGACAAGACCCATGGGATGGTCACCTCCGCGAAGCTGGAGAGCCACGTCGGCCTTCACATAGCCGCAGATATCGGGAGAAAAGCCATAATCTTCGGCCTCATTCAGATATTCATGGGCTATCCGGCGGACGGCTGTCTGAAGGGAGTTGATCTCCGGGAAGACCATGGGCAGGTCGAAGACGCGAAGTATCTCAGCCAGGCTGCCCATCACAAAGACGTAGGCCGCCTGCCCACCGTCTTTAGCCACACCGTCTAGCTCGGCGAACCATTGCCGGAATAGCTGGGCACCATCCCGGTTTCCCCGCCCAACTATCTCTGGACCAACTGTTTTTGTCATTTGATCGTCCTTCTCTTAGGCAAAGAGAATGTTCTCCACAAAGGTCTCTAGCTGGATCTCCAGATGGTCGAAGCTGGTCATGTTTTCTTCGAATTCGCTAACGAAGTAGGGGGTTCCATATTCATCGAGGGCATAGGTGTAAGCGACCTGTTCCTCCAAGCCTGGTTCGCACATCTTGGCAGCCGTGACAATGGCCGCTTCAGCGCCCGATCCCTTCATGCGTTCCAGGAGCATCTTCTCTTTCGGTTTCCTCAGGTCGTGCTGGACGGGGCTGTAGGTTGAGTTCTCTAAATAGGCATTCGCCAGGTTGTAAAGGGGATCGCCTTCGAGAGAAATATCATCCTGGATCCAACGAAGTCCGATCATCAAGTCATCATCCACAACGTAACAGGATTGGGACACCATATGAAGCAAGTCCAGAGGTGGCTGTTCGCAGAATCCACCCTCGAATACAACCCGGATCCGGTCCTGCCTTTTGGCCGTTCGGGCCCTAATCATTGGCAAGACATGATGAAGCAACTCGTTATGTTCCTCGCGAGGGATCATGCCCCCAACGACCATGAGCAGGTAGGACTCATAGGTTGAGAGCAACCAGGGCAAATCCCGCTTTATGGCATACATTTCGTGGAGCAAGGCGCGGTTTATATTGAAGACGACCATCGACCGGCGGAGAGCTTCGTCGGAGACGGTGTGACCGGCGATCTCCTCGACCACGCGTTTAAGCCGATCGTATTCATCCCGGAGATATTGAACCGAATATTCAGAGTTCGCGTTTTGAGGCAGATACAGTATCTGGCACGGATAGGTGAAGTTACGCCCCCACACGGCAGCCAGATTTCGGGCGGCGTCACAAATAGGATGGGTGACGAACATATCCAGGTCAACCCGCTCGCTGAGAGCAAGCTCCAACGAGGTTTTCAGGATAGAACAAAGATAGGAGCCGAAGTGCGAATCAGCCTGAATCGACTCCAGGGGGGCTCCGCGGATCTTGAAGGGCAACATGCCTGCCGCGTGGGCGATTTCCTCTGGGAAGTAAACCTGGAAATGGCCGACCACCTTGCCGCCATGCTGGCGCCAACGCCGGACGGAGGGGTAATCGATGTCCTCTAGCAGTTCCCGACACTCGTAGAGCACACCTTCTAGAGGTTGGTTCCGCCAGCTATCAAACACCCTAACATTCACGGATAAATGCCCCGTTTTTAATGCACAGCGTCAGGATAATGCGACAGATTTAGTATACTTTCACCGACACAATATGTCAATACGCAAACCCATGCATGTTGCGCTCCTAATTACCAGAAGGATCGATATGGGTTGATTGGAGAGGAGAAGGAGGGCGTGATCTTGAAAGCCGTAATGTGACGTGTTATCGTAGGGTTTCGAACTACTATCTGGTGAAAGAGGTACTCTACTCCATATTATGTCCAAGCGAATTCTCTATGTAGAAGACAATTACAACAATATGCTCCTGATGAAGCGGATTGTGGAAGCCGAGGGACATGAACTTCTCACCTCAGTAGATGGCGAAGGTGGCTGGTCAATAGCCTCCGAAGAAATCCCCGACTTGATCTTCGTTGATCTGCGTCTTCCGGGAGATATGGACGGGTTCGAGCTCCTGCAGCGTATAAAATCAGATTTTGATCTTCAGCATATTCCAGTCGTCGTCCTGACCGCCGGTGGGTCGAGTGACGCAGAGGAACAGGCGCGGGGCTATAGCTGTGATGGTTTCTTGCAGAAACCAGCCGATATTCGGGAAATCAGGGCGCTCATCCGAAAGTACCTTGGTCAGGATAGGACAGCCTACTGATGAAGAGTGATCATAGAAGGGCGAGACGGACGAACCGTCCTGAACGCAGACAGTTGGTCGCCTAGCGCAGAGGATTGATTCATGAGCTATCTCTCGCATCTTGAGTGTTCCAATTGTGGCAGTACGTATGACGCCGAAGGATTGATCAGAGTCTGCCTGGAGTGTGGATATCCTTTGCTGGCTCGTTATCACCTCGATCAGGCGCGAGGGCGTCTCGATAGGGATGAGATAACGGAACGACGGGCCGAGCTCTGGCGCTTTCGCGAGCTGTTACCTGTAAGGGATCCCGCGAACATTGTAACCCTGGGTGAAGGGGGAAAGCCGCTTCTAAAGCTGGAACGCCTGGGCAAGCAGCTAAGTCTCAGCAACCTTTACCTGAAAGACGAGGGGCAGAATCCCACCGGGAGCTTCAAAGCCCTGGGGCTCTCCGTTGCCGTAAGCCGAGGAGTGGAGCTGGGAGCCGGCGAATTCGTCATTCCGACGGCCGGAAACGCCGGCGGAGCATTGGCCTCGTACGCTGCGAGAGCGGGTGTACCTGCCCACGTATATATGCCCCAAGATGCACCGCTGATTAATATCCTGGAGGTCCAGGTGGCCGGGGCTGACCTGCACCTGGTTTCCGGTCTCATCAACGACGCGGGCAGGGAGGCTGCGGCCGCAGCCGACGAGCACGGCTGGTTCGACGTATCCACGCTAAAAGAGCCCTATCGTTTGGAAGGCAAGAAGATCATGGGGTATGAGCTGGCCGTCGCTTTCGACTGGCAGCTTCCAGATGTCATTATCTACCCCACCGGAGGGGGAACTGGTCTGGTGGGCATGTGGAAGGCTTTTAGCGAGATGGAGGCTTTAGGCTGGATCGACGGATATAGACCCCGAATGGTGGTTGTCCAGTCTTCGGGCTGCGCACCCATTGTTAAGGCCTTTAACGAGGGAGTTGATGAGGCCGTGCCATGGGAGGAAGCAAGCACCCTTGCCGGCGGTCTACGCGTGCCCATGGCTATTGGAAGCCGGCTGATCCTGACAGCGTTGGTTGAGAGCGGAGGAACGGCCGTCGCTCTCGACGATAGCCAATTTCGCGACGCCCAGTTCAGGCTGGCCTCGACTGAGGGTATCTTTGCCTGTCTGGAAGGGGCGGCCACAATCGCCGCGCTAGAGACACTCGTTGAACAAGATTGGATAAAACCCGAGGAGCGCGTTGTCGTCTTCAACACGGGTACGGGACTAAAGCACAGGTTGATGTTGGTGTAATGGGGATCAGGGATTGGGGATCGGGGAGCAGGGATCGGGGATCGGGAAGCAGGGATTGGGGATTGGAGGGCACCGGTGATCGATCAATTTACATTTGTTGTCTGAGGTAACTGATCTTTCGTTCGGATAGCCAGAACGATCCAGGCGGCCGCGAGCAGACAGAGACCATAGAGACCGAAGAAGGTGAAACGAATGGCGAAGGAGTTCGCCGTTCGCGCCGCGTTCCCTGGATGCAGGACTAGCGGGGTGGTGAAAACCAGTACGAGCAGCACAACCGCTAGAAGAAAGTTGAATACACCTTTGAGCCGGGTAGGAACGGGCCAGCTGTTGATTCCCTGGACAATCAAACCGGCAGCCAATACTTGAAGGACGGTGTTTGTCCGGGGCTCTTGCCAGAAGACACCGCCCCAGTTGATGCCTGCGGCTATCACGCTCATGACCATACCGGCCGCGAACATGGCCAGGGCAACCCAAGTGATGGCAGTAGCCCAATGCTGGAGATCGCTTCGATTCAGAACGGCCGCGACCAAACCCACCAGGCCTGCGACGACGATGCCAGTCATGCCCGTCCAGGTCAAGGCGACATGTACGTACACGGATTGGATTCCCGAGCCTAAAGCTCGCTCTTCTGGGGCGATCCACAAAAGCAAAGATGCAAGTAAGATAATGGCGATTAATCCAAGCCAGGTATTTTTTCGCGAGATATTCATCGCTTTCATGGGGTAATTACCATAGTCGTATTTATCCAGGGTAGCTGCGTTTCCGGCACTTGGTCAGTCCGAAAAAGACTGTGCCAGAGAGATTGGCTGACGATTATAGCAGGAACTCGCCGCGCAGAACTGTAACGGCCGAGCCCCCTACTTTTACGGCTGTAATATCATGGGTAGGGCCCACGATCTCAACCATCGCCTGGCCCGGCCGGTTCATCCAATGTCCCTGTTCGGCAACGAAAACCGGCTGTTCTATCAGGCCGTAGCGCCACATGTAAGCGGCCATCCCGCCGGTCGCCGATCCTGTAAAAGGGTCTTCCGGGGTGTCTGGAGGAACGCCGAAATGTCTGGCAAATGTCTGCCCCTGCCCGGTTACGCCATCCAGGCAAAAAAGGTGCGGGCTAAAGAAGTCACCCCTTTTGCGCAGTTTGACGTAGCTTCCATGGTCAGGATACGCTCGTCGCAAGGAATCCATCTGTCGAAGGGGAATCATAAGCTGCGGAGTACCTGTACTGACCGTCTGGATTGGGTAACCGGGCAAAAGATCATCAACCGATAGATTGAATGCAGGCAATACCTCGGCCGGATCATAGACGTCCATGAACACAGGCTTTCTCTGGGTCATCACGATCTGCTGCCGCTGGCCGATACCGGAAAATATATCGACCTGGATGGGAGCATCGCGCAACTCTATGGTAATAGCGGTATGGTCGCCGCTATGGACCAGGCGTCCGGACTCGAGCATCGCATGCACTGTAGCTATGGTGGGATGACCAGCCAGGGGTATCTCCTCGGCCGGGGTGAAGAATCTAGCGCCAAAATCAGACTCAAGAGAGTGGATGACGAAAGCAGTCTCGGACAAATTCATCTCTCGGGCGATAGCCAGCATCGTGATCTCGGTCAGGTCATCGGCGTCAAAGATAACGGCACACGGATTGCCTCCTAAGGGTTTTTCAGTGAAGGCGTCTACTTGTATTATAGGAAACGTTGGCATGATAATCCCCCTGGGGTTTACATTGCTTTCCGGCGTTGGTATTCCGATTTACCAACCTGACAGCAACCCGACCCGGTTGCTATCTGCCCAAGGTCTTCTGGACGACCTGGGTAACGAGGTCGCGAATTTCTTCGGGATCGAGAGCGGGCTGGCTAATGGGGGGAAGGGCTTGGGGGCTGTTTTCTCTCGCCCGGTTTTTGTCGATTGGCTGAAAGGTTCCATTCTGCCAACGCATGCCTCGACCAGGTCTCATCGTTGAGCCATGATCATTTCCGGTATGGCAGACGCCACATACGTCGCAGAATTCGGCCGCTTCGCCGGCTCGACTCAGTCCCATTTCCTCTCGTTGCCTAAGCAGCTTGCTCACCTCATCTGGAGACAACGGATTGTGGATGCCTAATTGAGCGAGTATATAGGCTACCCGGGCGTTTTGCTCGACGGTTTCGAGACGCATGAATCCTTGCATCGGATCGCTGCCCACGGTAACCGTTCCATGGCGCTGCAGGACCAACGCATCATGGGTCCGGATAAATTCGCGGATGGCGCGCACATTTTCTTCACTTGATGGCGTAGCATACTCAGTGGTTGGGATCAGCCCCAGGGTCACGATAACCTCGGGTAAAAGGCAGTCGGCAAGGGGAATGCCGGCGATGGAGAGAGCGATCGTGGTAGGCGGGTGGGCGTGAACAACTGCGCCAATGTCCGGTCGCAGACGATAAGCCTCCAAGTGCATGGGAAGCTCACTTGTTGGCTTGAGCCTGCGGTTAGCTGTTGTCGAAGTTCCTACCCGGCTTCCTTCTTCGTCGACGAATAATAACTCGTCCGGTTCGAGAAACCCTTTGTGCAATCCAGATGGGGTGATCAGGATTCGACCTGGCTCCATTCGGGCGGAGATATTGCCATCGCTGGCCGATATAAAGCCTTTGTCATAAAGAAGCCGGCCGACATGTACGATTTGCTGCCGGAGTTGGTATTCGTCAACGGGTGCCATGTTTTACTCTTTCTGCTTGGCTTCCCGCTGATACTTTCGTACTTCGGCCACCAAACGGTTAGGTTGGCCGTCGTATAGTTCGTAATCGACCTCCTTGCGAGCCAGTTTCATGAGAATATCGTTGAGGACCCTGTTTACAGGCGTCGGTATATTTAGCGATTCTCCGATCCTAGCTACAGAGCCGTTGTGATAGATGACCTCGTTTTCACTATTCCCGGATACGAGATCCAGATGAAAAGATGGTATCTTGTTGCCCCTTCCGGTGGCGATGATATTCGATAGGGTGGGTTGAACAATGGCATCAGGCAGCCACTTCACTGAAAAAACGAGGCGACCGGTCGGGACTCCGGGTAGGTCGATGCTCTTCAGTTTCTGGGCCTTCATAACGGCCGCCACTTCTTTGAGCATGTCTTTCTCGATCTTGAAGGTAGGCCGATAATCATAAATGACCTTCGGGTGCCGGTTTAGAATAGCCGCCGTGGCGTTGCCGATCATATTCAGCATCGCCTTCGACCACTTCATAGAGCGGTAATCCTCAAGACCGACGCTTTCAATCCCAGCCCCGGTAAAAAGGTTCACCCACCGGCTTACATCCTGTTTGACCTCAGTTGGAGCCAGAGCCAGACCCCGATCGGCTCTCTCTACGATGACTGTACGGTAAGCTTCGTGGCTTATCGGAGTGGTCAACGATCCGGCCACGACCTTCTCAGCGCCGAATTCCTTGATGAACATCTCCTCAATCCCTATGCCATTCTGTAGGGTTATCATAGGGGGTGGCGAGGGGCAGAAGGCTACCATCTCATTCAGGGCAGCCTCCGCGTCGTAGGACTTCATGCATACCAGGATCAGATCGTATTGGGCATCATCGACCATGGCCTGCCGGAAGGTGGTAACAACCTTGGGATTAGAGAAGTATTGCTGCTGCTCTTCGATAACTGTCAGACCATGCTTTTGTATGGCGGCCGCCGCCTGGCCACGGGCGACGAGGGTTACATCGTAGCCGGCATGGGCTAATCGGCCGCCCAGGTATCCACCAACCGCGCCAGCACCAAATACCAGAATATCCATTGACCTTAACCCCACCTCAATCTATTCACCTAGCGGACTCGAATTACTATTAGCCGGAGTATAACCTCCATAGGGATGATGCGCATCAGAAACCCATCTTCGAATAGGACTAGAATCAGTTCCTTACGATACCAAAATGAGAAGGATAAGCACAGGCAGGATAATTATACTGAATTCAGGGCCATTGATCGGCTAGCCATGGGTACTATCCTCCGCTTGCCAATAGTTAACTTCCCAACCGGCTTCCAGCAAAATCGGGCCGGCCGCGGATAAAGTCATCAACAGGCATGGCGGGTTTCCCAGCTAGCTGGACGACCTCCAGACGCAGGCCGCCGTCTTTTGTCGCGACAACAACCGCACCTTCCAGTATGAATACCTGGCCGGGTTGACCGGCTGGAGCCTCGCCAGAGGCCATGGGTTGAGCGGCCAGTATCTTCAAAGGCTTCCCGTTCCACAACGTGAACGCGCTGGGCCATGGTGTCATGGCTCGTACATGCCTATCAAGCTGCTCACCTTCTGTGTTCCAATTGATCTCGCCATCGGCTTTATTAATCAGCGGAGCGTATGTGGCCAGGGCCTCATCTTGAGGAATAGCCGCCAACCGGCCGGCGACGATGTCGTCCAAATGGCTGGCTAATAGATCGGCGCCGCTCTGAGCGAGCTTGTCGTGTAACGTGGCAGCGTTTTCATCGTGAGCAATGGTAACAGTCGACTGCAAATAGACCGGGCCGGTATCCATGCCCTCGTCCATCCGCATCAGGCTGATGCCGGTTTCCGGATCTCCGGTCAGGAGGGCGTGTTGGATAGGGGAAGCGCCACGCCAGCGGGGCAGCAAAGAGGCGTGGACGTTGAGACAACCTGATGGAGGAAGTTCAAGAACATGAGGGCGCAATATCTGGCCAAAGGCCGTGACGACAATGATATCTGGCTGCCATTCGATCAATTGCCGGGCCGACTCTTCCGACCGTAGCGACCTGGGCTGGTAGACGGGAATGCCTGATTCCTGGGCGACACTCTTCACCGGCGGCGGCCGGAGCTGGCGGCCCCGTCCGGCCTGCCTGTCTGGTTGGGTGACGACGCCGACCACGTTCTGGGTGTCGATGAGGGTTCGAAGAGTAGGTACGGCGAAGTCAGGCGTACCCATGAATACGACTCGGATCATGGATGCATTCTATCACGCTCAATTCAGGGTCAGCAAGGGCGAGGAGGGGGAAAAGGAAAGGGGAATGGGGAATGGGGAATGGGGAATGGGGAATGGGGAATGGGCAAGGTAGCAAGTGGCAGGTAGCATGGCCAGAGGACTGGCTGGCCCACAGGAGTGGGCGGCCCAGGAGACTGGGCGGCTCAGAAGACTGTGCGGCTCAGAGTACTGAGCTTGGGGATTCTATCGGCTAGCCGTTGCAGCTATTGACGGTTTGTTGTACAGAAGCTAGCAGTTCTCGTAATTCCTGGGGCATCTTGGGATCCCCTTCTGAAACGACTATGGTGTTCACCATATCTCCCATGTGGATCGTGAGCGTGTAGGTAAAGAAGTCACAACAAATCGCCGGCACTTCTTTAAATGACATTTCGAAGAAACCTTTCTCCCTGGCCAAGGTCAGAATGTTAGTGATTGACTCAGGCTCGACCTGGCAATCGGAATTCTGTTCGGTAAGAATGTGCCCGTCGGCGTAGACTGCCCAAGTCTGCATCATGCCCATTAATCCCCCCTCTTGCTGCAAGATGATGACCGGCTCGCCCCCGGTCTGAGCTGAACCGGTAGGCGTCTCCACTGGGGATATCGGGTAAACCACCGTCAGCTCAGCGACCGCGGTCGTGGGTGTGTCGCTTGGTCTCGTAGTCCTGGTGGGTTCTAGGGTAGGTGTTGACAGATCAGATGATGGCCTGACTTCTGTCACCGGCAATAGCGCTGATGTGGGCTCCGGCTCCGAACTACCGCAAGCCGCAAGGAATGTGACGACGGCCAAGAGGAATATCAGTCGCATCTAATCGGCCGGGACTGTTTCATCCACCGGGCTAACCGTCTCACCCAAAGATGTATGGGAGACGATGAACTGGCGAATTTTCGGCCATACCTGGGCATGAACCGGCTCAAATGGGCGCATCAATTCGTGCCCGGCGTCTTCAAAGAGGACAAGCTCCTTGTCTTTGCTGGGAAGCATGTCGTAGATCTTTTGCGTGTTTTCCGGGCTGGCTGCAATGTCAAGCTCTCCCTGGAAGATGAGGATCGGGAGATCGAGCTGAGGCCATAGTTCCTGTCCCAGGTCCAGGGTCTGCCTCATTTCATCCATTCCAGAGGTAGGTACCCGTGTCAGCCGCGGCAATTGGGCCTGGACCTCAGGGTCGTCTAAATCGATATCGGGATCATAATCACGGATCCGCTCGTACACCAGGCTGTGTAGGCTTCTAGACTTCAGGGGATAGAACCAGGGCATGACATAGCGCGCGGCACGTAGGAGCCGGATACGCTTGTCAGGGACATCATAGACCGGAGCAAGCATAACCTGCCCCTTGAAATCGCCATACTTTGTGACCAGATGGGCGCCAAGAATCGTCCCCATCGAGTGCCCTATCAAGAAGACCTCGTCACACTGAGTGCGAAGATAGGCCAAGGCTTCCTCCGTTTCAGCGATCCAGGCCTCCTTCGGTACTTTGTAGAATTTGTCAGGGTATTCACCGTGTCCTGGTAGCAAGGGGCAATGAACGGTAATACCGTTTTCGCTCAGGAAAGTGGCCAGCGGCCGGGTGCTTATGGGGCTGCCCATGAATCCATGAAGATTAAGGCATCCAACCGGTCCGGCGTGCATGGTATATGCCCGTCGCTCTTCGGGCACGTTATATGAAGGTTGAAATGGCATTAAGCGTTCTCTCCAATACCTTTGAATATAAAAACGACCTGTAGCCTTCGACAACCCCTCCGCTCAAATGCGTTCATCCAGAGATGGCAATCGTTGCGCCACGGTCATTCATAGCCAGTATACTTGGCAACACTGCGAAGTGCCACCTGTGGTAGAATATGCAACCATGTCAATACGTATCCTTCCTGATCAGATTGCTTCGCAAATTGCCGCCGGTGAAGTGGTGGAACGACCAGCCTCCGTGGTAAAGGAGCTGGTTGAAAACGCCATCGACGCAGGGGCGAGGACGATAAACATAGATATACGGGGTGGAGGACGCCAACTTGTGCAGGTTGCCGACGATGGAGTTGGCATTCCTGGTGACGAGATCGAAACAGCTTTCAAACGCCATGCCACCTCTAAATTGTCGACCGCTGAGGATTTAAAGGCGATAAAAACACTCGGCTTTCGGGGCGAAGCGCTGGCAGCCATCTCCGCTGTGAGCCAGGTGACGGCCGTCAGCCGCACCGCCGGGGAAACAGCCGGAACACGCCTGACGCTTGAAGGGGGAGATCTGACGAGTCGCGAGAGTGTCGGAGCACCGAACGGCACTGTCATCGCCGTGGCCAACTTGTTCCATAATGTGCCGGCCCGCTTGAAGTTCTTAAAATCCGTGACGACAGAGAAGAAGCATATCGACGAAATCGCTACCAGGTATGCCTTGGCCTGCCCTGGAATTCGTTTCCGCCTGACTCATGACAATCGCATCACCTTCCAAAGCAGTGGTGGAAATCTCCTGGACGTGCTGACGGCGATTTACGGAGCGGAGACGGCGAAGCAGCTGATGGAACTCCGAGGGCAAGCGGGGCCGTCAGGTGAGGAAGGTAGCCCGACCGATAACCTGACGGAATCACCCGCGAACATCAGGGTGTCGGGGTATATCGGACCACCAGGGTTGAATTGGTCAAACAGGAACCAGATAACCCTGTATGTTAATGGGAGGTGGATCAAGGATAACCGGCTTAACTACGCCGTCATCCAAGCCTACCATACCTTACTACCCGTTGGACGCTATCCGATGGCGGTTGCCTTTATTTCCATGGCTCCAGAGAGCGTTGACGTCAACGTGCATCCGGCGAAAACTGAGGTGCGATTCAGGCAGGCCAACGCCGTTTTTGGAGCCTTGCAACGAACCGTTCGCCAAACCTTGATTTCTGACAGCCCGATTCCCCACGCAACGCATTTTTCATCGGTGATTGACCAGGGCTGGGCGGGATCTGCCGGCGGGCGGTCCCCAATCAGGCGAGCGGATCCACCCATGCCGGGTGAACTTAACCTTAATTGGGGCAGTACGGGGCTAACAGTGGCGGGGGAAGAAGGGCCGGACGGTCGATTAACGGAGTCGCCGGCTGGCAGCCAGAAACTCCCAATCATGCGTGTTGTCGGCCAGGTTGGCGCGTCTTACATCATCACCGAAGGGCCAGATGGTCTTTATCTTATCGACCAGCATGCGGCCCATGAGAGAGTGCTCTATGAGAAGTTCATGGCCGGCTGGGAGCTTAAGCAGGAAAATGAGGGAATGATATCCCAGGGCCTGGTAGGTGGCGCGACCGTGCAACTGTCTCCAGCCCAATCTACCCTTCTCTCAGAACAATTAGACCTCATGGGGAGGATTGGTTTCCAGATAGAGCCATTCGGTCCTAACGCCTTCATGATCCGCACTGTTCCGGCGATGCTGACGAAACTTGATCCCTCTAGGGCTCTGCTGGACGTGGTAGAAGATCTGGAACGAGGCGACGCACCCTTACAGGGCAAGATCGAGGCCCGGATCATTCTTCGCGTCTGTAAATCAGCCGCGGTTAAGGCTGGGCAGACGTTGAGTTTCCAGGAGATGGAAGCGATGATCCACCAGCTGGAAGAGTGCCGGAATCCCCATACCTGCCCGCATGGCCGGCCGACGCTCATCCACCTTTCCGCCTCGCAGCTGGCCAAGGAGTTCGGTCGCACCTGATGATCGGCACCCGTCCACAGAGCCTGATTAGTCAGCACACTCACGGGCATCGATAGAGATTAGCCTTGTCCGAAACCCGAAAGACGCCATCTTCTCAAAATAGACGCGGGTTTCAGGTCGCTTTCGTTCTGCTGGCGGCATCGATAGGTTTATTCCTCTATTGGCCGACACTGCAGCTACCCCTTATCTACGACGATCTCCTACATATTCGGATCACGAAGGGATTGGATCTGGCCAATGTCTGGATACCGACCAACGCCTTCGGTTTCTACCGGCCCCTAACTTTCTTGCCTCTGCTTCTCATCAAGAATATCTTTGGCGCCTACCCTCCCGAACTTCTACACGGCATCAATGTCGCCCAACATGCCGTCAATGCCGCACTTCTTGTTTCCTTGTCATGGAGATTGTGGCGCCGGATACATTGGGCTCTTGCGGCTGGTTTATTGTTTGTCCTCTTCCCGTTTTCATACCAGGCCATCGCTGTATACGGGCACAATGTCCACCCCGCAACCACCGGATTATTGCTGGCCGGACTTCACATGTATTTGAGTGCGATCCGGTCCCAGGGTCGTGCAATCCTGTGGTGGATGGCCACGGCCATCCTGTTTTTACTTGGTCTGCTCAGCCACGAATCTGCCATCCTGTTTGGCGCCCTGGCTGCCCTAGTCCACTGGAATGATCAAGGTCAGTTACCTGAATTAAACCTTCGCAAGCCAGCTTCCTTGGTCCGGCGATTGGCACGCTGGCCCTGGTTTCTATTTCTTGTCGCCGGCCTAATCTATGGGATAGGTTATCAGTTTCTAAACCTCAGTCGGGCTCCCCAAGCATCATTCAGCGCAGGAGCGTCCTGGTATAAATTCCTCTATCTCGGCCAGGGTGCGGCCTACCCGATTACTTGGTTCGGAAGGTGGTTACCCGATGTTGAGCCAGCGGCCGCTGGCCTGGTATTGGCTGGGTTGGCGGTGATGATCGCCCTGACACTCTTGAGTGGTCGAGATAGAGAAAATCGCTTGCCGCTGCTGTTGGGGTGGGGTTGGTGGGCACTGGCCTCCCTCCTGATAGCCATTCCCTTGGAAACAAGCTATTTGTTGCACGGACCCAGGTTGCTGTACTTGAGTAGTGTTGGCCTGGCCTTACTTTGGCCGGTTTTATTAGAGCCCATCTATAAGATTACGAAGCACGGGCGTTTGGTATGGGGAGCAATCCTCCTGGTGATCTTGGTATCAAATTGGTTCTACATCAGGGAGAGGCTTGATGACTATTCCCAGTTGACGGCGCCCGTTGCCATGGTCGAAGAAGTGATGAAAAACAAACCGGCTGCAGAGGCCGTGCTTCTGGTAAATCTACCCCAATGGATAGACCGGTTGGATAACAACTACCGTGTAGGCGTCGACCTGGTAGCCATGATGGGGGATTATTTGTTTGTCGAAGAGCTAATAGGCGAGAATCTCCAGGTCGACCGGCCTGTCCGGGCATTTTTAGTGCCAGACCTGCTCGCTAACCCTGATTATAGTTATGGCGTCCACGAGCAATCATCTGGGGAAAGGGCCGTCAGCGAATGGGCTGCGGAGGGCAGCCATGTCTTTATCACTTCCTATCCGGATGAGGGAATCCGAACAAGGTATGCGGGGCAGATCGCCCCGGCAGATGACGCGGCAAACCCGGCCGCTAACATAGGACCCTATGATCTATTGGAAGCATTTGCCCAGCGGTGTGATGGCCTTATGGAGCTAACGACGACCTGGCGGCTAACTTCAGAATCGGGCACTGATTTGCCGGTTCCCCCAACAACATCAATATTTGTACAATACATCGACAACAATGGGCAAATCATCGACCAGAGAGACGGACCCCTCCTTACCCTGGGACCCGACTTCCTTAATCTATCGCCCGGTTGGCTGGTGACGGATAGGCGTGAGTTGAGTGTAACTGAAGGCCAATCCGGGCAGATTCTTATTGGGGTCTACGACTATGCCAGCGGTGAACGTTATCAGGCATGGGATCGGTCAGGTATACGCCTGGCAGACGATGCAATACCCGTTCCCCTGCAAGATTGTTCATGACGAGATAATTTTTGGTCACATCTTGCCCGGCGGTATTCGCTATGAATAGGGCGTCTGGGCGGGGCTAATTATTGACCGGGATGGACCTCGATGGGCCAAGAGATGGTGTCACCAGTCCCATCCAGTAAACCTACTCGAACGAGTGTATCCGGATCGTAGAACCCAACCGATATGCGGTATGTTCCAGGAAGAAGATCAGCCGGCAATGTCATGATGTGCTCATCCATAATCTGATCTCCCTCCCTCCAAAAAGAGGTGGGGTAATCCCCGGACATGGGAGGTCCATCGCCCGTCGCTATCAAGTTACCGTCGGCGTCAACCAAGTGCACGAAGACTGTATAGTCATGCGACGGCGTGCCCGTCGCTTTCCAATACAAGTCAATAATCAGATCTTCGCCGGGATAGATTAGCTCAGGTCTTGAGTCAGACCCCAGAAGGGTAAGCCCATCGATCATTGCCATATCTAGTAGGTTCTGTGGAACCAAGTCCTTTTGCCGATCGGACGCAAGCCGGGCATCTCCAACAATCAGCAACTCGATCTCCTCCCCGGCCGGACCAAGCGCTAAAAGATCACCACCCTGCTTCGTATCGTACAATCCTACTTTAATCAGAAGGCGCGCTGGTGCGCCGGCATTATCACCAACATAAATGCGGTAATCATCGCGCCAGATCTGGCCTGGCTGCCACTGGCTGGTGGGAATCATTCCCCATGCCGGATAGCGATTGACCTGACCTTCGGAAACAAGATCCCGACCGAGTACGTGAATAGAACTCAATATATCGAGTTCCACAGGCTGGGAAGCTTCCCAATAGAGTGTTATCTCTACGGGATCTCCTCCAGGTGTAACACTCTGACCGGGCGGCAGTTCTACGCCGACCAGCTGGATCGCACCTCCATTGGCCTGGAATGTGATCGGACCGTACCTAACCTCTTCTGGAACCAAGGCTAAAGGTTCAGGATAAGCATAGGTAGGTCGGATGGCGAACCACGGCAGAGCCGCTGCCACTATGAAAAACAATCCGGCGATAATCGCTGCCAATCTAGGTTGCCGGGACGGCGAGGCCCAGCTCAGCAACCCGACCGCCCACAGCACGTTCAAGGCGCCGAGAGCCGGAAAGATCAGTCGACCTTGAAACGATGGAGAGACGATATTCCAACGCACGAGCAATATGAAGAGGATGCCGGACCAGGCTACAAGAAGCCAGAGACCACTATGTGAGTACTCAGTATGTTCCGACGTATCGGTCTGGTTGGCTGCAGAAGCTCGTTGATAGTCGTCGCCGGTAGTCAATGCGGCCGAATTGAGGCCATTAGCGTCGATTGTCTCAACATCGTTCTGCGTCGATCGAGAAGCACCGGTTAACCGGTGCTTCCATTGTCGCCAAAGCCAGAGGAAAAATCCCACGGCGCCAGTCAGGGCAACCAGGTTATAGGCCGTGTAGAGTAGCTCAGGGGCGGCTACGTTTACACCGCCAAAGAGTCCCCAGAAACTCCTATAAAACGTGCCGAATTCACCTGCCCAATCCTGCAACGTAATAGAACTATCTCGCGTTCCCTGAACGGCAATAAAGGTATTTAAGCCCGTTGGATCTCCATATGCGCGCATATTGCGAACAAACCAAGGAGCGCTCACGACCAAAGCAGCGAGCAAAACCACAGATCCACCATACAGGAGGATCCGCCACTCTCGACGTCGCCAACTTAACCAGGCCAAAGCTATGCCGCTCAGTAACAGCAAGCCGGCCAGACTGAGCTTCGTCATCATGCCCAAACCTAATACAAGGCCCAGGAGGGCATAACGGGACCAGCGCACCCGCGGATCGGGAGTGTCGTGCCATATCAATACCAGCAGATAGAGGGCAAGGTTTCCAAGGAGGATCGCCAACGCATCGTTGTTGACGGCGGCGTTGACAAAGATGAACATCGGATTGAAAGCTGTAAGGGCGGCGGCCAACAATCCCAGCGTGGGATTGAACAGCACTGTTCCCAGACGGGCAATCACAAGAATTGAGCCAGCTCCCAGAACGATCGAAAATAACCTGATGACATACACAGCCAGCACTGATCCATCCCAAGGAAATGTCTCTCCATCTGGCTGGTGAATAATCAGGTTCTTATTACCGAGCTGATTCGGGTCGCCGACAAATGCATGGCGGTTGACCTGATGAACCTCGGGCAGATCGGCCGTGTCAATCCAGGAAGTGATTGCCGCCATGAGCATGTAGTACAGTGGCGGCTGCGTGGCTTCCTGCAACCATAGGCCCGGATCATCGGGATCGAGTATGGGGAGCGCGCGTTGGGTTTGAACATATTGCACTACCGGATAATGCTTATATTCATCTGAGGCTTCCAAAGGTGGCGTGGCGAGAGCATAGGTTATCGCCAGTAGTACATAGCCCAGAACGATCAAGGCCAGGTATCGAGGTTGTCTTTCGGTCATGTGGTACTGAGCCTCATGGCAAGACTCGAATAGTAGCTAGCAGCAGACGATCATCCGGCTGTCGTTCGCCCGACAGGAAGACGGGAAGACGCTGGTCATCGTCGGGATCATAGAACCCGACGTAGAGCTGATATTCACCCGACGTAATGTCCGTAGGCAACTCTAGAAGATGATTATCGTTGAGGACCTCGCCAGATCGCCAGCCATTGGTAGGGCGTAACCAGTCGACGGGAATCTTATCTGATTGGGTGACAATTTCATCCCCGCCAACCTCAACCATATGAACAAAGGCGTGATAACTACTATCAGGGACCGCTAGAGCCTGCCAGAAAAGGGTCAGATCAAGTACATCGCCCGGAGAAATAGCCTCTGTATCCAACTCGTAAGCGTACAGTTGAATTGAAGGGCCAAACGTCGCTTCGACCAGCTCTCCTGATTGAGGTAATGTCGTCTCGAGCGGCCAGGAGGTCACCGTGATGGACCCAAGCGTATTGCTATCGCTGGACCAGGGGCGATACGGAGGCCGGCCCGGGATCGTTTCCTCGCCGGAAAGCAGTCGCCAGCGCAACTGGTAGCTGCCAGGTGGAGTATCAGGCGGAATGAAGAGGCCGGCTTGCTCGAGAATAACGACATCCTCCGGCCATTGGTCAAGATTCAACCACGTGGGGCCGGGCGCCTTCGTATGGGTGGATAAAACCGATCCGTCCGGTCCAACAACGTCCAATTGGTAGCGCAGATCGGCAGGTACATTTGCACCATCACTTGCCTGCCAATAGATGGATAGAGGCAGGGCATGCCCAGGGCGAATTTCTAGGGAAGCCGGCACGGCACCCAGTAGAGATAAGGTGTCGTCGAAGATCAAGGGCGTGTCGTCGCCGAACGGCCAGTCGATCTCTACAGGCCACTGGTCTGACGAGGCAATCTCAAGTGACGTCAAAGAGAGCCAATCGCCCAGCTGGCTGCCGTCGCCCCCATCCCAGGGTTGAACTATCAGTTCGTAATTTCCAGGCGGCATTCCGGCTGGAATCTGCAATCCATAATTGATTCTCGATGGGATGCTTTCTGATACAGACGAAGGGACCGGTAGCCTGGCGGGTTGGCTGATATCGAACCAGAACTTGCCGTCAACGTCACGCAAAGCAAATCGAAGCTGGAGGTCTGGCACCGTTTCGGCGGATGCCTCCCAGAAAAGATCGATCCACATAGTGGGCAGGGAGGATGATCCTTCGAAGTTTAGCTGAGCACCAATCAGAGCAGGAATTCCCTCCCAGATACTCCTCATCTGAAGTGCATCGTCGGGTAGTGATTCTAAGAAAACGGGTTTTGTGTCATAGGCAACCACCTTGTTCAACATGCTCACTGCCCAGAAATTGGCCGTCTCAATGAGAACCAGATTGTCGTCGAGCCATGAAGCTACGAGCCTGTCGCCATCTCGCCCGTCGATGGGTGGGTCGATCACAAACCAGATCCGGTCGTACTGTTCGGCCAACTCTGCCAGTTGATCGTTGACCCGCTCATCGGCCGAATACGGGTAAACGGGCAGGGCCGTGACCGGCAAATCCTCCCGATCCCTATAGTGCTCGTGCAATGGCAACAATATGGCGTTGTTGTAAACGACGATATCGTTTTCTCCGGCGCGGGATTCAATATGACGCACTAGACTACGCGCGTCATCCTTCGCGAAAGATGGATCGTAATAAAGATTGAGAAGGGAGATAAGAGAACCGCTTAAAAGCAAGCCAAGAGCGATGAGCTGGGCCAGATGAAAAGGTCTTCGAGGTAGAGCTGACACGCCTCGAGCAGCCAACAACATGAAGGCTGGACTTCCGATGATGATATGTCGAACGCCCAGGTACATGGGTTTGAGCAGCGAGCCGACCATCAAGCCAACCACCGCTGCTAACAGGTATACCAGCAAGAAGACTCGGCTAAGCCGCCTACTTGTCTCGATTCTCTGTGAAGCAAGCAAGCCGATCAACAGGAGAACAAGAAGACCAAGATCAAGGAGCTTAATACCCGCTTGGTCGAAGTTCGAGGTGATTCCTTGCCCGAAACCATGGACAACATCCTGGAGCATAATCCACGGCGGTACATAGTTGTAGGCCGTCTCGGCGCCGGTGAATAGCCGGGGGATGGTGGCAGGGATTAAAGGCAAAGCGACCAGGAAACCGGCCACGGCCGCGCCTATGATAAGTAGCCGCAGTCCGCGGCGCCATAGAATCCAGACCCAGAAAAGGCTTTGAATCGCGATGAGAAAGATGGCCGTGTAGTGCGTGTAGAAGGCCAGACCTGCCAGCAGGAAATACAGGGCCATTCGTGCGAAAAGCGAGGAAGACGACAATTTGGGAGTAGTAAGCGCCCGCCACAACACGTAGGTAGCCGCGGCGCCAAGAAGCACCAACAGGGTGTACATGCGAGCCTCTTGGGCGTACCAGACCTGCAACGGATTCACCGTCGCCACTAAGGCCGCCAGCATGCCAACCACCGGTCCGTTCATACGGCGGCCTAGCTGGAAGAGGAGGGGAACCAGGAGCACACCGAAGAGCACAGAAACGAAGCGATAGCTAAAATCGGATTTCCCGAACAAGCCCTGACCGAGGTGTGCGATGAGATAGTAGGCTGGCGGATGTGTATCTTTGGTGATCCCCTCCTGGATGGTGATCCTGTTGCTCAGAATCTCAGCTATGGAGTACCCTGATCTGACGGACGTTAGCCCTTCATCCTGCCAAAAACCGAAGCTATCCAATTGATGGATACGCAAAGCGAAAGCCAAGAGGATGAGAGAAATGAGAAGCGGACGCCAGAGCCGCGGTTCCAAGTTCATCGTTTAACAGTTTGTCTCTAAGAAGTTTGCCTCTAGGGTTTGATGAAGGGCCAAGAGGAAATCATTCGAGAGAGCCGACCTAAAAGGGCTAAAGACAAATCAGTTGATCAGATTATCTTTCAGCGAGTCTTGCTAGTATAAATCAAGTACTAATGAACAGATTAAGTATACTATCTGCAAAGCCGATCACGAATTCACACATACGGGCTTTCCGCGTCACCCAACTCCCATCCGAGCCATTCAATCGACTATGAAGAGGCTGGTTTCTCACCGATACGGCATCCGTTCTTCGGGGTAGTCGGACCGAATTACACAGTCACGTAGCCGTTTGTGAATTGTTGGACAAAAGGTATCAGGTAGGGTAATATCCTCAGCGCTACCAGGAGTAATCCAAAGAGAACCTGGTTTCAAAAAACACCACATTTCCTAGCCCCATTCGCATATATTTAGATAAGGTAGATTAAGCGTGGACGCAACAGAAAAGTTCTTAAAGACCCTAACCGAAGCCGACGGCGTGCCCGGTTACGAAGAGGAAATTCGAGCGGTATTGCGTGGTTTTTTGGAACCGCTCGGCACTATTACCCAAGATAAATTAGGCAGTCTCATTTGCCACCAGCCTGGCGAAGGACCAAAGGTGATGCTCGCCGGGCACATGGATGAAATTGGATTCATGATCACCCATCTTACCAAGGACGGATTCCTAAAGTTCGTTCAGTTAGGCGGATGGTGGGACCAGGTCCTTCTGGGGCACCGGGTGGTGATCAAGACGCGTAAGGGTGACGTGGTCGGGGTCATCGGCGCTAAACCACCCCATATTGTGGATCCGGAAGAACGCAAGAAAGTCGTAAAGAAAGACGAGATGTATATCGATATCGGGGCGACTTCCAAGGATGAGGTCGAGGCGGCCGGCGTTCGCGCGGGTGATCCCGTCGTTCCACAGGCTGACTTCACCGTGATGGCCAACGGCAAGAGCTTTTTATCCAAGGCTTTCGATAATAGAGTTGGCTGCGCAGTGACGATCGACGCCCTTCGACACTTTCAAGAGGCCGAGCATCCTAACGACCTATACGGTGTGGCGACGGTAATGGAAGAGGTCGGTCTGCGAGGCGCCAGAACCAGCGCCCATGCCATCGATCCGGACGTGGCTATCATTCTGGAGGTTGACATCGCAGGCGACGTGCCTGGTATCAGGCCCGAACAATCAATAGCGACCCTTGGCAAAGGACCGACGATCCTTCTCTACGATCGGGGAATGATTCCAAACCTCAAGTTGAGGGACCTATTCATCGATACGGCCGCCGAGCTAGATATTCCGTTGCAGTTATCTGGTTATTCTGTCGGCGGATCGACGGATGGGGCGGTGATTCATCTCCATGGCGCCGGCGTACCCACCGTGGTCATTGGCGTTGCTTCGAGACACATTCACAGCCATGGTTCTATCATCCACCGCGATGATTATGAGAATGCCGTGAAGTTGGTGACGGCCGTGGTTGCCAGACTGGATAAAGACACCGTAGAAGGATTCACAATATAGGAAGAGCGTGCAACGGTAAGGTCTCGCGTGGTAGAATCTGGTTCGCAAGACCGGAGAAATATCTAGGCGAACGCGACGGTCGTTGGTGGATTTGTAGGATGGAGGCATATTGAACCATCCGAAATAGTGGAAGATTGTTTCGATCTCTATCGAGATCGATTCGACGATGAGAACGTAAGGCTATTTGTTAGGAGGTTAGTGAATGACAACACTCGCCCCAGGTTTTGAAGATATCGCCCAATCTCTTCTTAAGCAGATTGAAGAGTTTAAACCGAGCGTCGAGGCCAGGAGTGTCGGCACGGTCATCTCCGTTGGCGATGGCATTGCCATAGCAGACGGGTTGGCCGATGTGAAAGCCAGTGAGATCGTGGAGTTCTCGAGCGGCGTGGCCGGCGTGACCCTCAACCTAGAGCCGGACAGTGTCGGTATCGTCGTCATGGGCGATTACACGGGCATTGAGGCCGGCGATGAGGTTAGGACAACTGGGCGTATCGCCTCGGTTCCTGTCGGTGACGGTCTCATCGGCCGGGTGATAAACCCATTGGGCCAACCACTGGATGGTAAGGGACCGGTAAACACAACCCAGATCCGTCCTATTGAGCGGATCGCTCCAAGCGTGATCGAACGCAAGGACGTGGATACTCCTGTCCAGACGGGCATCGTCTCCATCGATTCCATGTTCCCAATCGGCCGTGGACAGCGTGAGCTGATCATTGGAGACCGGCAGACGGGTAAGACGGCCATTGGTCTCGACACCATCGTCAGCCAGAAAGGTGAGGATCTACTCTGCATCTATGTGGCGATTGGCCAGCGAGTTGGTCAGCTAGCTCAGGTCGTTGCCACGCTTGAACAACACGGGGCGATGGATTACACGGTGGTGGTTGTCGCCGGGGCATCCGATCCAGCCCCACTACAATACTTCGCGCCCTATGCCGGCTGCGCCATCGGCGAGGAGTTCATGGATCAGGGCAAAGACGCCCTCGTCATTTACGACGATCTTTCGAAACATGCCTGGGCTTACCGCGAAATGTCCCTCATCCTCCGGCGTCCGCCCGGCAGAGAGGCCTATCCGGGTGATATTTTTTCCTTGCACAGCCGGTTACTAGAGCGAGCCGTCCGGTTGCGTGATGAGCTCATCATCGTGCCCAAGGACTCCGAGATTACCGGAGACACCGAAGGCGTCGATGGCAAGGTCTATTACGGAAATCATGATTGGCAAAACGCCGGTATAGCGCTTGAGGCTATGCCTGACAAAGACAAGTACGAGATCAAGAAGGTCCCCGGAACCGGTGGGTCTTTGACCGCTCTGCCGATCATCGAAACACTCCTGGGTGACGTGTCAGCCTATATTCCGACAAACGTTATCTCCATCACCGATGGCCAATTGTTTTTGGAAACAGATCTCTTCAATGCCGGTCAACGCCCCGCGATAAACACGGGTATATCCGTCTCCCGTGTCGGTAGCGACGCCCAGCGCAAGGCGATGAAGCGAGTTGCCGGCGGGTTAAGAGCCGACCTGGCCCAGTACAGGGAGTTGGCCGCCTTTGCTCAATTTGGCTCCGATCTTGATAGAACCACCCAGCGCCAGCTCGAAAGAGGCGCACGATTGATGGAACTGCTCAAACAGCCGCAATATTCGCCTTATTCGCTCAATCATCAAACAATGCTGATCTACGCAGGCACTCGTGGACATCTCGATAATGTGCCGGTGGATAGCGCCGGTCCGTGGATGAAAGATTTCTTGAGATATATGGATACCGCTCATCCAGAAGTAGGCCAGTCGATACGCGAATCCCAAGACTTCACTGACGAGACGGAAAAACAGTTGATTCAAGCCCTTGATGATTTCAACGCCAATTGGTCGATATAAACGACCCCAACGGCCGCCTATTGGAAGGATGACTCGCATATTTGACTGATAGCACTGGTTGCTTCACGAGGAGTCAGGTTTGGCTACTGAACGTGAACTAAACAAACGAATTCGCAGTATCCGTAACATCTCCCAGGTTACGAGCGCCCTGGCGGCCGTGTCGGCAGCCAAGGCGGCGAAAGCCCAGCACCAGGTCATGGCAACGCGGGATTACGCCGGCAAAGCCTACGAGATATTGATCCACGTGGCCTCGCAGCCTGGGGTCGATGAGAACAACTCCCACCCGATGTTGATCAGCAGGGCGGAAGTCAGGAATTCAGCGCTGATCCTGATCACTGGAGACCGGGGATTGGCGGGTGCTTACAACGCAAGCATGGTATCCCGGGCGGAACAGTTTATCCGGGCCATCACAACGCCAGTGTCAGTTATAGCCGTTGGTCGGAAAGGCCGCGATTTGATGATCCGCCGCGGTTATAAAATCCTGGCTTCTTTTGAAGCGATTCCCGATGAGCCGTCCATTTTAGACGCGTCGGCAATTGCCAGGGTGGCTGTGGATGACTTCCTCGAGGGAAAAGTAGACGATGTCTTCATTGCTTATACGAACTTCATCAGTCTATCAAACCGCATCCCCAGGGTGAAGCAGCTACTACCGCTGAGGCCCCTTGATCTGGAGGATATGGCGGTATCTGAGTATGTCGAACACGTAAGCCTGGCCGGTGTTGCTGAGCGGATCTACGATTACGAACCATCGCCGGTCGTTCTGCTCGACTCAATTGTGCCTCGATTTATCGAGCTGCAGGTATACCAGTCCATATTGGAGGCGAAGGCGAGCGAACATAGCGCTCGCATGGTGGCCATGAATAATGCCACCGACAACGCCGCCGACTTGATAGATTACTTAATTCTTGAACGAAATAAGGCTCGCCAGACGAGTATCACCAGCGAGATACTAGATATCGTCGGCGGGGCCGAAGCGCTGGCAGGCACGGGTTAATGATTTACGAGGCGAAGAGCCCGATACTCGTATCGAAGCCAATCAGATGAATCAGATTTGGAGGTTTAAATGGCTGTTGGAATAGTGAAAGCCATTCGAGGTGTAGTCGTCGACGTCAGCTTTCCGGAAGGCGAGTTGCCAGAGATCTATGAGAGTCTGGAGATCTCCCGCGCAGATGGTCGACTTGTGCTCGAGGTTCAGCAGCACCTTAGTAAAGGGCTAGTGCGTACCGTGGCCATGGATTCTACCGACGGTTTATCCAGAGGCGTTGAGGTCATCACCACCGGTGCGCCCATCATGGTTCCAGTAGGCCCAGTGACCCTTGGCCGCGTTTTCAACATCATCGGAGAGGCCATCGATGGGAATCCCACGCCTACATCGGAGACCTATTACCCCATCCATCGATCAGCGCCCGCATTCCAAGACCAGTCCACCGCCGTGGAAACATTCGAGACGGGAATGAAGGTGCTCGACCTAATCGCCCCGCTCATTCGAGGTGGCAAGACCGGCGTGTATGGCGGCGCAGGTGTGGGAAAGACGGTCATGATTTCGGAGCTCATTCGCTCCGTTGCCGCCGAGCACGAAGGCGTCTCTATTTTCGCCGGTGTAGGTGAGCGAACGCGCGAAGGTACCCAGTTATACTATGAGATGCAGGATTATGGCGTGCAGGATTCCGTGGCCATGGTCTTTGGCCAGATGAACGAGCCGCCCGGCGTGCGTCTGAGAGTCGCCCTGACCGGGTTGGCTATGGCCGAATATTTCCGTGACGAAGGGCGAGACGTCCTGCTCTTTATCGACAACATCTTCCGCTATGTGTTAGCCGGTTCTGAGATGTCGGCCCTCCTTGGCCGTATGCCGAGCGCCGTTGGTTACCAGCCCACTTTGGCGGCCGAGATGGGCGCCCTTCAGGAGCGAATCACGTCGACAAAAACGGGATCTATCACTTCGATGCAGGCCATTTACGTGCCGGCTGACGACTATTCTGACCCTGCACCCGTTGCCACCTTCGCCCACCTGGACGCCATCATCACCCTGGACCGTGGCGTATTTGCCAAGGGGCTTTTCCCAGCCGTTGATCCACTATCCTCCTCCAGTCGCGCCCTTCAACCCGACATAGTTGGCGAGGAACACTATCGCACCGCCCGCGAGGTGAAGCAGGTTCTACAGACTTATAATGACCTGCAGGACATCATCGCCATCCTGGGTATCGACGAATTGAGTGAAGACCAGAAGATCCTGGTAGCCCGGGCCCGGAAAATCGAGCGCTTCTTAGGCCAGCCCATGTACGTCGCCGAAAAATTCCATGGCCTCAAAGGGCAGTATGTACCCACACGAGAAACGGTACGCGGATTCCGGGAAATCCTAGACGGTAAACACGACGGTCTGCCAGAGCAGGCGTTCTTCATGGTAGGTACCATCGACCACGCGGTTGAGAAAGCCGAGCGGCTCCGAGCCGAGGAATAGATTCAGCCATATATCAATTAATTCGAGCGAATGGTCGATTGGACTGAGGATTTGAACAGGTAGCAAAAATGCCTATCCAATGTGATATAGTCACCCAGGAACGATCAGTATTCAGCGAGGAAGTAGATTACGTCAGCCTTCCAGGATCGGAAGGCGTGATGGGGATTCTGCCCAACCACGCCCCGATGCTCACGGCCCTGGCTTTTGGCGAGGTGATGGTCCGTGACAAGGGGGATGAACACTTCTTCGCCATCGGCGGCGGTTACGCAGAGATTCAGCCTGACCGGGTGATTATCCTGGCCGATTCGGCTGAGAACGCCGGGGAAATTGACTTAGAAAGGGCTGAAAAAGCCCGCGAACGGGCCGAGCAGGCCATGAAAGAAGGGGTGCCTACGGACGCTGCCCGGTATTCTCAAATCGAAGTCGCGCTAAAGCGGGCCCAAATACGTATTAACGTTGGTAAGCGCCGGTCCTCTCGCAGGAGACGGAGCCAGCTTGGCGTCCCAGATTTGGGCCGCGAAGAGGAGCAATAGGCCATGGCCCTAATTACTCCATACATCGCCATCGACCTGGGCACAATGAACGTCCTCGTACACGATCAGGGAAGGGGGGTCGTCCTGCAAGAGCCCTCGGTCGTGGCCATCCGCGAGGACGAAAACCGAACGACCATTGTCGAAGTTGGGCGGGCGGCGAGGGAGATGTACGGCCGAGCGCCGGATACAATCGAGGTAATGCGCCCGTTGCGCAATGGCGTTATCGCCGACTACTTCGTGACCGAGGCCATGCTCCGCTACTTCATCGACAAAGTCGCCGGACGTTTTCATTTAAGGCGACCGGTGGTCATGATCAGCGTTCCCTACGGTGTTACCAGCGTTGAACGACGGGCGGTGAAGGAAGCGGCCCTGGCGGCAGGCGCTCGCGAGGTGCACCTGATTCCCGAGCCTTTGGCGGCGGCCATTGGCGCCGGCCTACCAGTTGGCACGCCCACCGGCAATATGGTGGTCGACCTGGGTGGTGGGTCAACGGAGGCAGCCGTCATCTCCATGAACGGCATCGTTTGCGCCGAGTCGGTGCGGGTGGGTGGCGTGCACCTGGACGACGCCATCGTCAGTTATATCCGTAAGAAATACAACCTGGTGATCGGGGAGCCAACGGCCGAGGAGATTAAGATCAAAATCGGCGCGGCCAAGGAGTTGGACGAAGAGCTGGAGATGAACGTGCAGGGGAGGGACCAGATCGCCGGTCTGCCCAAGACGATCGTGGTGCGCTCCAGCGAGGTGGTAGAAGCGATTACGGAACCGATGGCGGCGATCGTCAACGTCGTCCGGGCCGTCTTGGCCAGGACACCACCGGAGCTTGCATCAGACATCATCGATAGGGGGATGGCTTTGACTGGCGGCGGGGCCATGCTTCGGGAGATAGACATTCTGCTGACCCAGGAGGCGGGTGTACCTGCCTATGTGGCCGACAATCCCATCGCATGCACGGCGCTTGGTGCCGGAAAAGCGCTGGCCGAACTCCCGATCCTCCAACGCAGCATCCCCGACCTCTAGGAAGGCCCTTCACAATCAGGGGCACCTACCTAATCAGGAATCCGTGCCGGCCCGGGCCTAGGGATTTAGGGCCTTAGACCACGCATCCCAGGCATAAGAAAACAGTGGCTCCTCGAGGCGATTCAGAATATCAGGAGTCGAGATAGTAGGTCATTCGCTGGAGGTGAACCACGGGATCGGTGTAGCGAACGTGGATCTGGGGCGGGACCGTCAGGTTGATCGGGGCGTAGCTCAGAATGGACTTTATACCTGAGCTGACCAGTAGCTCTGTCGTCTCCTGGGCGGCCGATGCAGGCACAGCCAGGATAGAGACCTTAACGCCCTCGTTCTCCACCAACTCTTTCAGCTCGTTCATACTGCGGATGGGCATGCCGTTCATATCCTGGCCGATCTTGCTGGGATCATTGTCGAAGATCCACTTTATCTGGAATCCACGGTGCTGAAAACCTTGATAATGAGCCAGGGCATGTCCGATGTAACCGGCTCCGACCAGCACGATAGGCCATTCCAGATCTAGATGAAGGATCTGGCGCAACTGCTTGATCAGGTAATTGATATTGTAGCCGGTTCCTTGTTTACCGAACTCCCCAAAATGTGACAGATCCTTGCGGATCTGGGCGGAGCCGATACCAAGCCTCTGTCCTAAATCAAAGGATGAGGTGGTTGTGCTTTCCCCCTCAGCCGCCATATGGGTGAGGGCGCGTAGATAGATGGGTAAGCGACCAATTACAATATCAGGGATGTCACCAGCCATGTCGAACCCTCCTACCTAAACTGTATGAGATTTGCGATGCTTGGAAAATGCTCCAGTGACGCACATCGTGCGAGTTTTCACAATTCTAGCACACGGATAAATGGCCAGCAATAACCGTACCACCCCCAAGCGACCGGATGAGTCCGTGTCAAACAAGACGGGTCATACATAACGCGTCAGTTATGACGCGTTATGTATGACTTGAGAGAACAATATGAACGCGGTTGCGTATTGCCTGCTAAAAGACCTCGACTAATTTATAATAGCGAGCTCTGGAGCGTTATATCGAGCTCCTGAATATCAAATCGATTAGGAACGAACAGTGGAAAAATATCATGCGTAGAACGATCATAATTTTGGCCGTGGTCATCCTGCTGGTCGCAGCCGCCTTTTTAGTGATACGGCAGCGAAACGCGAACCGGGAAGGGGAAGTAGAGATCTTGCGCCAGGCGACTGTGGAGCAAGGTTCGTTAGCCGCGACCGTCAACGCCACCGGTTCTATTGAACCTGAAGCCCTGGTGACCTTGAGTTTTGGCATTGGCGGCACTGTCCACGACGTCGATGCAGTCCGTGGCCAATTAGCTTCGGCCGGGGACGTGCTGGCCAACCTGGAGACCGATGAACTGGCCCTGGCCGTGCAGCAGACGCAGGACGCGTTGCGCATCCAGGAGCTTATGCACCTGCAGGTGCTCAACAGTGGGCCCAGCCGGGCGACGTTGGCTACGGCCCAAGCGGACATCGACGCCGCTGAGGGTAACCTGGCCATCGCCGAGGCGAACCTGGCTGGAGCAGAAGCGGCGATATCCCAAGCTGAAGCCCAAAAAGCCCAATTGCTGGCCGGACCGATGGCCGGTCAGCTAGCCGCCGCGCAATCCCAGGTTACGTCGGCCAGGTCACAACAGAAAATCGCCGAGGAAACTCATAACAGGACCATGGAGTGCTTCACGATAACTCTGCCAGACGGCGGGGAGAGGGAGACCTGTCCTGCATTGGGAGCACCCGAAGAACAGGCCAGGGCTAACCTAGAGAACGCCAACGCCGCCTTGATCGCGGCCGAGGCGCAGCTGGCGGACGTTCGAGCCAGTGCAAGGCCAGCCGACATTCAAGCGGCCGACGCGGCCATCGCGGCCGCTTCAGCCCAGATGGATAGCGCCGCCGGTAGCGTGATGGTGGCCGAAGCCAACCTAGCCCGCGCTCGTGCCGCCTACGACCGCCTGCAAGAGGGCCCGACCGAAGACGATATCGCCATCCTCGAAGCTCAGATCGCCAGCGCCGCGACGAACAAGGAGGTAGCTCAACTCAGATTAGAGCAGGCGATGATCATCGCTCCCATGGACGGCCGTGTGGCAAACGTGCTCATCAATACCGGAGAACAGGCCGCACCTGGGGCCCCGGCCTTGAATATCGTAAACGAAGGGGCTTTCCATATCGAAGTGAGCGTGGATGAAATTGACATCGACCAGATCGCCGTCGGCCAAGAGGTGGATATCACTCTGGACGCCCTGTCGGACACCATCGTCACCGGAACGATTGCCGAGATCGCCCCGACGGCCGCAACCTCGGGGGCCGGCGTGGTTACCTATCTGGTGACCATCAACATCCAGCCCGAGGGTGTGACCCTGAGACCGGGCATGACGGCCAATGCCTCCATCGTGGTCGAGCAGATTGACGATGTCATTAAGATCCCCAACTGGGCAATCCGGCTGGACCGGGAGACCGGGCGGGCTTTCGTTAACCGCTTGGCGGCCGACGGGACCGTAGAAGAAGTAACCGTTGAAACCGGATTACGCAACGAGCAGTTCAGCCAAGTTCTCAGCGGACTGGAGGAAGGCGACGTGGTCGTCGTGACCAACGAACGAAAGGGCTTCAATATCTTTGGGAACTAAGCGGAAAAAAGGCTCTCTCTGAGACCAAGGTCAGCGGACGGCCCGGCGGCTATTGATGCCAAGCGACGGCTCCCCTCAAATGGAGATTCCGTTTCACTTAACGGTAGATACGACCAATACCCAACATGAACCAAGAAAGCAAACAGAACCGACCCATCATCATCGTAGAGAACATGACCAAGGTCTACCACCTTGGTGAATACGAGGTACGCGCCCTGGATGGCGTTTCGCTGGAAATCTACGAGCGGGAATTCTTGGCCATCATGGGGCCGTCCGGTTCGGGCAAGTCGACGATGATGAATATGCTGGGGGCGCTGGATACGCCCACCAGTGGCACCTACATCCTGGCCGGCACAGACGCCAGCAAGCTGAGCGATAACGATCTGGCCGATGTGCGCAACCAGCAAATCGGCTTCGTCTTTCAGAACTTCAACCTGCTACCTCGTACCTCGGCTCTACAACAGGTAGAACTACCCCTGATCTACGCCGGTAAAGGACAGCGCCGGGAGCGAGCCACCAAGGCCCTTGAGCTAGTCGGGCTTGGAGATCGCATGCACCACAAGCCCAGCGAGCTTTCGGGAGGCCAGATGCAACGAGTGGCCATCGCCCGGGCCCTGGTCAACGAGCCCTCCATCATCCTGGCCGACGAGCCAACCGGCAACCTGGACAGTAGATCGGGGGTGGAGATCATGCAGGTTCTGCAACAGCTCAACCAGGAGAAAGGGATCACCATCATTTGCGTGACCCATGATCCCTGGATCGCCCGCCATAGCGGCCGGGTTATCCGGCTGGCGGACGGGCTCATCGTCGGCGACGAGGTTATCGAGAATCCCCTGATCGCCGGGGAGACCGAACGGCCGTCAGAAGAGATCCTGGTTCAAATAGCATGAATCTGGCAGAAAACATCCGCCTGTCGATTCGAGCCCTGGCCGCCAACAAGCTGCGCGCTGTGCTGACCATGTTGGGCATCATCATCGGCGTGGCCGCCGTTATCACCCTCCTGTCCGTGGGCAAGGGTGTGGAGTCCTTCGTCGTCTCCGAGTTTGAAGACCTGGGAAACAATCTACTCTTCGTTTTTCCAGGCCAGCTTGAACCGGGTCAAGGTCCTCCCCGGCCGGGTGGCAGTGGTCTGACCAACGACGACGTGTCGGCCCTTTCAGATCCTTTCCGGGTGCCCGATGTGATCGGCGTCGTACCGGAATATGACCGGGTGGCCACGGTGACCAGAGGACGCCATGAGACGCGAACGACGATAGCCGGAACCTCGTCGAATTTCCCGGCCGTGCGCAATTTCTATCCCGTCGCCGGAGATTTCTTCAGCGAACAGCACATGAGCGGAAACGCCCGGGTCGCCGTGCTCGGCCAGAGTGTTTACGAGGATTTATTCCCCGACGGCGAATTACCTATCGACCAGACGATCAAGATTAACAATACCAACTTCACAGTCATAGGGTTGATGGAGGAGAAGGGAGGTTCCGGCTTCAACGATCAGGATAACCTTGTGTTGATCCCCCTGAGCACGGCTCAGCGCCGTTTATTCCCCTCCCGACGGCTGGACGGCAAATTCCGGGTCGATTTTATCTATGCCCAGGCCATCAGCGACGAGCGACAGGACATGGCCATCGCCCAAATCGAATTGACGCTTCGAGACAGTCACAACATCGATTTCCAGGGCGAGAATGACTTCACCGTCTTGAGCCAGACCGAACTTGTAGGCGCCTTCAGCCAGATCACCCAGATCCTGACGGCCTTCCTGGGCCTCATCGCCGGCATTTCGTTGCTAGTCGGCGGCATCGGGATCATGAACATTATGCTTGTATCGGTTCGGGAACGTACGCGAGAGATAGGGCTGCGCAAGGCCGTCGGGGCGAAGCGTCGGGATATTTTATGGCAGTTCCTGGTGGAGGCCATGGTGTTGGCGACGATGGGCGGCCTGATAGGGTTAGCCATCGGCGCGGCCGCCTCTCTGTTTATTTCCCAGCTGTCCGACAGCTTGCAGCCGACTGTGGCCTGGGATTCCGTAGTTTTGGCTATTGCCTTCTCGGCCGCGGTGGGGTTGTTCTTTGGCATCTATCCCGCCTCACGCGCGGCCAGCCTGAATCCCATCGATGCCCTGAGGTACGAATGACGGCCACTTTCTTGATGAGAGAGTTCTAGAAACGCATGCATATCACTGAGAATATCCGCATCGCCCTCAGAGGTCTGGCCGCGAACAAGTTGCGCGCGGCGCTGACCATGTTGGGGATCATGATCGGCGTGTCGGCGGTGATCACCCTGCTCTCCATCGGCGACGGGGTCAACCGCTTTATCGCCAACGAATTCATCGGCTTGGGTACGAACCTGGTTTTCGTCATGCCCAACCTGGAACCCGGACAAACCGAGGCCACGTTGACCTTGTTGGACTCGGAGACCCTGGCGAACGCTGCCATGGTGCCGGACGCCACCGGCGTGGCGCCGGTATATTTCCGGAGCGGCGACCTGCAGTACGGGGGAACCTTGCACAACAGCTCTCTCATCGCCTCGACCCCAGATTACGCGGCGATCAGGGGGTATGAGATCGCCCGGGGCCGTTTTATCGAGGAGACGGATTACAACGGCCGCTCCCGGGTGGCGGTTCTGGGGCCAGAGACGGTCGAGATCCTCTTTTCGGAAGATGTGGATCCCCTGGGTACGGACATCAAGCTGCGGGGCATCACCTTCCGGGTAATAGGCGTCTTGGAAGAACAGGGAGGTACCGCCTTCGGAAGCCGAGACGACCTGGTCATCGTCCCCCTGACCACGGCCCAGGAGCGACTCTTCAGCGGTCGCAGCCAAAGAACAGGCCAGTTTATTGTGGATATGATTCTAATTCAGGCTGTCAGCAACGCGGCCGTGACCGACGTGGTCATCGACGCGGCCAACGCATTACGCCAGACGCACGACATCGCCTTCCGCGACGAGGATGATTTTCTGGTCCTGACCCAGCAAGATTTCCTGAACGCCTTCGGCCAGGTAACCTCGGTGCTGACGCTCTTCCTGGGAGCCATCGCCAGCATCTCCTTGCTGGTCGGGGGCATCGGGATCATGAACATCATGCTGGTATCGGTGACCGAAAGAACGCGGGAGATAGGCTTACGCAAGGCCGTGGGCGCCAAGAGGCGGGATATCCTGGGCCAGTTCCTGACGGAGGCCGTGGTCTTGGCCCTGTTGGGTGGTTTGCTAGGGATCGGCCTGGGCGCCCTGGGAGCTTCGCTTATACGATTAGCCGTGCCCGAACTCGATACTTCGGTCACGATTGACTCGATTATGCTGGCGGTCGGTTTCTCGGCCGCGGTGGGGCTGTTCTTCGGCATCTACCCCGCGACCCGGGCTGCTGCGCTCCATCCGATCGAGGCGCTACGATTTGAGTAAGCTTCTAGCGCCATTTTGCCTATCACTCACATAGAGACTGTTAATGAGCCCGAATCACCTCGCTAATCGATGTTAACCGTATGAAGAAGCGGAGATGGCGCAAGTTTATTGAACGGGCGGCGCTGGCCGGGGCGGCGGCCTTTCTGATCGCCGTGGCGCCCCTTCCCTTGTGGACGCCGGAATGGTTCCTCTACTGGCAGGTGCCGGCCGTGGTCTTCCTGTTCATCGTCTACATCGGCAAACTGATCATCGACACCATCCTCTTCCCGCCCCGGGAGTAATCGAAAACCTTGACAGCCACTCCTGGTGGCATACACTTTCCCCATGCGCCTGGCTATCAACGGATACTTTTGGAACCGGCCCAACACCGGCAGCGGCCAATATACACGCCAGCTTGCCACCCATCTGGACCGGCTGGTCTCGGATCTGGAGATCACTCTTATCTTACCCGAGTTACCGGGCGAAACCAGGCCGGAGAATGTGCCGCCAGATGTCAAAGTGGTGGCGCTGCCCGTCCGTCCAGGGCACCTGGGCAAAGTGGCCTTCGAGCAGCGCGCCTTTCCGCGAGCGTGTCGAGAGGTAGGGGCGACTATCGCTCACGTCCCTTATTGGGGATCACCCCTCCAACCTCCCGTTCCCACGGTGGTCACTGTCCATGACGTTACCACGCTGCTGGTCCGGGAGTACCGCCGGGGGCTGGGGGCGAGGCTCTATACGGCCCTGGTGAGCGCAGGGGCTCGTGCGGCGAACCAGGTCATCACCGACTCGGAAGCCAGCAAGGTGGATATCGTCCGCCACCTGGGCATCTCCGAGGAAAGGGTGTCGGCCATCCACCTGGCGGCCGGACCGGAGTACACACCGGAGGCCAACTTCCTGGTCGAGATGGCCATCAGAGGAAAATACGGCTTGCCCGAATCATACATCCTGTACCTGGGCGGATACGAGATCCATAAGAACGTGGTGACCCTACTGGAGGCTTACACCTATGTGACTCAGGCCTTGGGCGAGGATTATCCACTGGTTCTGGCGGGGAAGAAGCCCGAGAGAGCCAGCAGCCGTTTTCCCGACTATGATGCCATCATCGAGCAATTGGGATTGGCCGAAAGCGTGATCTGGGCTGGTTATATCAACGAAGCGGACAAGCCGGCTGTCTACAGAGGGGCTTCGACCTTCGTATTCTTAAGCTGGAACGAGGGATTCGGCCTACCTCCCCTAGAAGCCATGGCCTGTGGGGTTCCCGTCGTGACCAGCAATGCCAGCTCCCTGCCCGAGGTCATCGGAGAGGCGGGTTTTAGCTTAGACCCGGACGACGCTCGCCAGATCGGGGGCTCGATCATCGCCACTATCGTCCAGGAAGAGTTGGCGGCCGAATTGAAGCAAAAGGGGCTGAAACGAGCGGCCGAGTTCTCTTGGGAGCAGACAACCACAAAAACTCTCCTAGTCTATGATAGCCTGGTAGACCACAACTGAAGACTCAGAATCCAATGGATGTTGATGGTAATGAGCTCCACTGGTTTGAACCCCTTCCCATCGCATGCTAAAATGCCCGCCAACATTCTGTTTATTTGAGAACCGTAGTGAGCACATAAAGATATGATGGTGCGTAGCGACCTGGGTGACCAGGTAAGAACAGCGATCGAAGCGGCCCAAGCGGCCGGCGATTTGCCCGCCTTAGAAATACCCAAGGTGGTCGTCGAGCGGCCGAGGGAGATTGGACGCGGCGATTACGCGAGTCCGATGGCCATGCAATTGGCCCGGCTGGCCCGCATGGCGCCGATGAAGATCGCCGGAACTATAGCCGAGCACCTGCTTCTCCCCGATTATGTGGACGAGATCTCGGTGGCGCCGCCGGGATTTATAAACTTCAAACTGAAGAACAGCTTTTTACAGCAACAGGTGGAGGAGATCCTGACCGCGGGTCTTGCCTATGGCTCGTTTGACTTGGGAAAGGGCAAGCGGGCCCAGGTCGAATGTGTCAGCGCCAACCCAACCGGTCCCCTGAGCGTGGCCCGGGGCCGGGGCGGCGTGATGGGCGACACCCTGGCCCGGGCCTTAACGGCTGCCGGCTACGATGTGACGCGCGAGTATTATTTCAACGACGCCGGCCGGCAGATGGTGATGCTGGGTGAATCCCTCAAGATCCGTTGCCAGCAACTGCTGGGCCAGGATGTTGAACTGGGTCCAGATCATTACCAGGGTGAATATCTGTATTGGATCGCGGCTGTTCTGGTAGGCCATCACGGGGACGAATTACTGGACAAGCCGGCTGAATTTTTCACGACCCAGGCAAAGGACACCATCATCGCCAGCATCCAGGCTACGCTGCGTCGACTGAAGATAGTATTCGATGTCTATTACAACGAGCACGACCTCTACACCAGCGGCCGGGTTTGGGAAGCGCTAGAAGCTCTCAGGGAGAACGGCTACGCTTACGAGGAAGGGGGAGCGCAGTGGTTCAGATCCTCGGACTTGGGCGACCAAGAAGACCGGGTGCTGGTCAAATCAAGCGGTGAGCCAACCTACCGGATGAGCGACATCGCCTATCATTGGCATAAGGCCGAGCGGGGTTTTGACCTGGTTGTAGATATCTTCGGCGCCGATCATCACGCCACCGCGCCGACGGTCATGATGGGCGTGGAAGCCCTGGGCTATGATCCGGAGTTCGTCCACGTATTGATACACCAATTTGTGACCCTCATTCGAGAGGGAAAACAGGTCAAAATGAGCACCCGCCGTGGCCATTTCGTCACCTTGGATGAGTTGATGGATGAGGTAGGCCCGGACGCGGTGCGTTACTTTATGCTCTCGCGGTCGGGGAATTCGACCATCGATTTCGACATGGACCTGGCCGTGGAGCAATCGGACAAGAATCCTGTCTATTACATTCAGAACGCCCATGTCCGCTGCGCTGGCATCTTTCGTAAATGGGAAGCCGCCGGACTGCCTCCTGATGGAGACGAGGGCGCGGACCTGTCCTTATTGACCAATGAGCACGAACTGGCCTTTCTGCGAAAGGCGCTGGAGCTTTCTGAAGTACTCGAATTCATGGTCGCCGAATACGAGCCACACCATATCGCTTTCTATGCCTACGAATTGGCCTCCCTCTTTCACCCTGCTTACGAGAACAGCCGGGTCCTGCACAGCGAGGTGCCTGAGCCGCTGCGGGCGGCTCGCTTGCATTTCTATAGGGCGGCCAAGGTCCTTTTTGCCCGCGTACTCGGCCTCATGGGTATGAATGCTCCGGAGGTCATGTAAATCCACTCATCTACCGGATCAACCACAGGATCAGCCGCCGGAGAAAGTAAGCGCGGCGGCTATTCTCTTGTCTCAGATCCGGTCCTATCAGAAGGCATAAGTGAGGTAGTCCAATGGGTTTGATGAACGATGCCTGGATCAGGCGAATGGCTCAAGAACAAAGGATGATAGAACCCTTCGTGAAGGATCAAGTTCACGAGGATGTAATCTCCTACGGACTTTCTTCGTACGGTTACGACATCCGGGTCACGGATGAGTTCAAGATCTTCACCAACGTACATTCGGTCGTCGTCGATCCCAAGCATTTCAACCCCAAATCCTTCGTCGACTACAAGGGAGATGTCTGCATCATCCCGCCGAACTCCTTCGTCCTGGCCCGGACCATCGAGTATTTCCGCATTCCCCGCGGAGTGCTGACCATGTGCATTGGAAAGAGCACCTATGCCCGATGTGGGCTCATCGTCAACGTAACGCCCTTTGAGCCTGAGTGGGAGGGGTACGTCACCCTTGAGATATCAAATACCACGCCCTTACCGGCCCGGATCTACGCCCACGAGGGCATCGCCCAGGTGCTGTTCTTCGAGGCCGACGAACCCTGCGAGATCTCTTACGCGGATCGCAAGGGCAAATACCAGGCCCAAACCGACATCGTCTTGCCCAGGATCTAGATGGAGAGTCCTTTTACCCTTCCGCGGCCGGAAATAGATCCGGTCGAGCAGGTTGCCAATGCACTACAGAGGGAGCTAGTAGGTCTGTTCCAGGTGCATTCTGTCGACGTGCAACAAAAGGGCAAGGCCATATCCTTTGGTGGTCGTTTGCTTTCCGACGCAGAGACCATCTACGACGAAATCCAGACCCGATTTCACGATCATGGCTACACGCCTTTGATACGTCACAAGGATGGCGAAGATTTCGTGGTCGCCGTTAAGGGCGTCATAGACAAGACCGACACTAGCAACCCACTGATAAACATCCTACTGTTCCTGGCCACGATCCTGACAACCCTGGCTGCCGGCGCGAACCTGGCCGGCGAAGATCTATGGGGAGCCGTCCTCACGGGATCGCCAATTGCGGTTTTGAGTTCGCTATTAGCCGGTCTTCCCTTCACTATAACCCTGCTGGGCATCCTCGGCGTTCACGAGTTTGGCCATTACCTGGCCTCCCATCTCCACGGCGTTCGAGCCACCTTGCCCTATTTCATACCCTTGCCGGTCGTCGGCATCGGGACGCTGGGCGCGTTCATCCAGATTAAATCGCCCATGACCAACCGGAAGGTGCTGTTCGACATCGGCCTTGCGGGTCCTTACGCCGGACTCGTCGTCGCCATCCCCCTGCTCTTTCTGGGATTGATGTTATCCGCGGACAACGTGGTCCCTGTTTTCGCTCCTGGCCTAACCTTAGAGAGCATTGGCACCTCGGTCTTTATCGAGGGTATGGTCAATTTTTTTACCGATATCCCGGCTGGCCGGACGCTGCGCCTGGATCCCATATTCTTCGCCGCCTGGCTAGGTTTTTTCTTGACAGCCTTAAATCTTTTGCCAGCGGGCCAGCTTGATGGCGGTCATGCTACCTACGCCGTCCTCGGCCGGCTGGCCCATGGCCTGGCTTACGTGGTTGTACTTCTGTTGTTCGTTGTCGGCGCCTTCCTGGGTTCTATTAATTGGTTTGTATGGGCCTTCTTCATCCTGCTGAGCGGCCTCCGGCACCCGCCCCCTTTGAATGACATCACCGACGTAGGACTCCCGAGGAAAGTAATCGGTGTCTGTACGATCGTACTCTTTGTCCTCATTTTTACACCGGTTCCTTTTAGATAACCTGCCCCGGTTGGATTCGGGGAGATTCCAGAAAGAAGCGGCGCCGGCGCCATAAAGGCTGACAGTCGGTGACTGCTCTCCGGTAAAACTTGCCATCTCCCATCTTCTTCGGTCCGTTGGAAAAAAATCGTCTTAGGGCTATAATCTTCGGGAGATGGTTGGGCGCTTAGCTCAGTTGGTTAGAGCGCTTCGTTTACACCGAAGAGGCCGGGGGTTCGAGTCCCTCAGCGCCCATAAGACGGATGCGGGGCCAACTTTGTTGGCCTGGCCAACTGCGTTGGCCTTGTTCGTTGGCCCGGCCAACTTCGTTTGATATAATGCACGGGCTTGTGACAGAACACTCGATTCGTGCCACCGGTGCACTTATTTCCATCAACTTAAACAGGAGAAATTACTCATGGCAGAAGCGACGGTGAGAGCCGACGGTCTTACGCGCCGAGAATTTCTGTACTATATCTGGGGAGCATCCATGGCCGTATTCGCGCTTGAAGTGACCGGCCTCACGATCTGGTTCCTGCTTCCCCGATTTAGAGAGGGTGAGTTCGGCGGCGTATTCAAACTGCCCGTCGATATCCTTCCGGAAGATAATGCACCGCCAGAAAATTTCCCTGACGGGCGTTTCTGGCTGATCAAGGTCAACACCCTGGAGCCGAACGACTTAATGTGCGAGACGGAGGGAGACGGAGGCCAGATAGTCGGCGCCGCGGCCCTCTACAAGGTCTGCACTCACTTGGGTTGTATTTACGCCTGGGTACCGGTCAATGATCGGTTCGAATGTCCTTGTCACGGATCCAAATATCGCCTGGACGGCCGGCGAATTACAGGACCCGCCCCACGCAACCTGGATCGATTTAAGATGAGCGCGCTCGACGCCAACGATACCGAGCTAGCGTCCTCCCCAGTCGCAGATGATGGCAGCTATGATGTCCTGGAGATCCCACCAGCGACGGAGTGGATAGAGGTCGATACCGGCGACAAGAAAAGCGGCGACGGCCAAAAGTTGTTGAGCACAATTCCAGATAGTTGTCCCTAGCGCCGACGATAGGAGAATGAGGTAGCGATGGCCACTTTTTTTGAACAAGTCAGGGAGATGGGGATCAAGCAAGCCACCATCGCCAAGACGGATGAGGTCGTTGAGCGAATAACGGCCGGCATGAACATCGACGATATTCGCGGCGCGCTTCGCGGAGATGAACCGCGCCGGCCGAATCCTCGTCTTCGCCCCCATGCCGACAGTTTTTGGTTTCACATCCGGCCCAGCTTCTACCACACTGAGGTAACCCGGATCTATCCCACCTTTAGGTTGGGCTGGCTGTCCACGTTCCTCTTCATCTGGGAAGCGATCACCGGCATCTTCTTGATGGTCTTTTATACACCCAGGCCAGGGGTCGCCTATTCCGATATCTGGAATATCCTGACCAATGTGCCCCTGGGCTCGCTCATGCGCGACCTGCACCGGTTAGGGGCAGAAGCGATGGTCCTGGTGGTGGCGCTGCATATGTTGCGCACCTTCATCACCGGAAGCTACAAACAGCCACGCCAATTCACATGGGTGACGGGCATGCTCCTGTTGTTCCTCACCCTTATCTTGAGCTTTAGTGGTTATCTGCTTCCCTGGGATCAGCTGGCTTACTGGGCGGTGACAGTGGCCGTTAGCGCGGCCGAAGCTGCCCCACCGGCGGACATCCTGGGCAAGAACCTGAACCTGCTGGTCCGCGGAGCCCCGACATTTGGAGCCGGCGGTTTGCTCCGTTGGTATCTGCTTCACGTGCTGGTGTTGCCTTTGATAACCGGTATTTTCTTCTTCGTTCACTATTACAAAGTCGTCCTACATGGTCATTCATTACCTCCCGGCCGTGAGCAAGTTGGCGAAGACTCGGCGAAACGGGTGCCCAAGAGTAACCGGACCTACTTCACTCCCGACATATTGACGAGCGAATTGATGTGGACGGCGATAGCCACCCTCCTTCTGATTGTGGGCGCCCTCTGGTTTTACAGCGCCCCGTTGGAACGGCAGGCTAATCCCTTGGTGACCCCACTGCACGTGGTCGCACCGTGGTATTTGGCCTTTTCGCAAGGGTGGCTCAAGCTGGCAGACAAGGTGATAATCGCTTTCATCTTCATGCCGGCTCTGGTCACGGCTTTCTTTGTCATGCCCTACCTTGAAGTAGGCAAGAGCAGGAGATATGCCGACCGGCGCGTCGGCTTGAGCGTAGCGATGTTATTCATCGCCTTCATGCTCGTTTCCAACTGGATGGGCTCTCCTGAATATAAAGTAGAGAGCTCTCCCGAGCAGGAGGTAGCCCAGGACCTGATTCCACAGGAAGGGCATAGCGTCATATTGGCCGTTCCCTACGAGGACCTGGAATTCGGCACCTTTGAACCGGGCGAGGTTGTCGAAGGCAATCCGCACCTGACGGAAGCGCTGGCTGAGTTCGAGGCGGCCATGAATCGCCGTAGCTGCAATGTCAATGGCGACAGGTGGGATGATGAGTGCAATATCACCGGAGAGAGTGAACGAAGAGTGTACAGCAATAGCTTCACCGGCGAGGCGATGCCAGATCCAACCGCCTTTCTCCAAATTGAAGAAGAGCAGCACAATTTGAAGAGGGTGATCATACATTTCAGCGTCATCGATCCTGACGATCCAGGTAATGTACTGGTTGACTACGATCGGATCGCTTTCCGGCACGCCGACTCAGGCTACGAGGAAGAATAACCATGCAAGTGAAAGTCATCATAGGCACCATCGCCTTCATGTTGGCGATGATTATCCTAGGCCTGGCCACTTTACTCGAACCGGACCGGCTTGCAGAGACGACGGCCGCCTACCTCGGCCGGCAAATCGAGAATGGCGCCCAGTTGTTCCACGATAGTTGCGCCGAGTGTCACGGGGTCGAGGGACTGGCCCAGAATTGCGCCGACTTCTCTGGCGAGGTGAAGGGATGCGTCGGGCTGCCGCTCAACCACATCCCGTTGCTCTGTGGTGATCCCTCGCAGCGCATGGAACAGCTAGCCTGGAGAGGGAATAAGGCCGATTTCGTTCGCCAAACGATATCCTCGGGACGGCCGGGCACCTCGATGCCCACCTGGTCTACGGAATTCGGTGGACCGATGGAGCCGCACCAGATCGACCAGCTCACCGAATTCATCCTGAACTGGGGAGTGGATCTGTGCGAAGATGGGGTCGTCGTAGAGGAAGCCGAATGGCCGGCTAATTGGGAAGAATTGCCTGAAGGCGACGCAGCCGCCGGCGAAGATGGCTACCTGGCCCAGGGTTGTTCGGGATGTCACGGCCTTCCAGATATGCCAGTGGATAACCACATGGGGATCGGACCTCATTTGGGTAACATCGCCAACGATGCGGCTGACCGCGTGCCCGGTATGTCAGCCGAACAATATATTTACGAATCGATCCTCGACCCGAATAAGTTCATGGCAGAGGAATGCCCGCTTGGTCCTTGCATCGAACCGAGCCAGATGAGATTGGACTTTCCATCCGTGCTCAGTAACCAGGCTATGGCCGACCTGATCGCTTACTATATGACTCTAACCGGCGAATAGCCGACGACGACTATTCAGTCGGTTAAGCCCCGGCCAACCAAGGCCGGGGCTTTTTTATATGTTCTTCCCTGCTATTCAGCTGGCTCCTCTTTCTCAGGCTGGTCCGTTTCTTCTGATTGGTCGAACTCTGGAGACCCATCAGGTTCATCCGGGATGAAGATCCACAGAAGCAGGTAAAGCAAGATCCCTCCCCCGAACAAGGCGAGAATAATGAAGATAACGCGGATGATAGTCGCATCGATCTTGAAATAGGCCGCGAGGCCGCTGCAAACACCGGCGATCATCCTATCTTCCTGGGTCCGGTATAGCTTCTTCACATCATCTGACATCTCTAATTTCCTCCTATAAACTATCCGACATTATTAACGGCCGATCCGCAGTTGCGACAGAAGCGGTCGTCTGGCTCAAGCGGCTGGCCACATTCATGGCAAAATCTTCTCTTAGATTGACCTGGGGGCGGCGCGGCCGATCTCGCGCGTGGCCTTGATTGGGGGGTGCTGCGGCGCGCCGGGCGAGGCCTTGTCACTCGCTGCCGGCCGCGTTTGTTGCTTAATAGCAGCCAGGCTGCGCCTGCCACGGCTATGACACCGGCGGCAATGGCCAGGATCAAAGGCCAGTTGAGATCGGATTCTACCGATCCACCCGTCTCAACCTCTCCGGGCAGCGAATCTTGCCCCTCTGCTAAGACATCCTGGGACAGTTGGGGACGAACTAATGTATAGTTTCCCTCTAGCGAATAGACGGTTCCGGCGGGGACCGGTCTGATCGGTAACCGATGATATTGCAGGCCATCAGATCCGGTCGTCACGGCCTCCGAACCCGGGTTGGTGGTCAGGTTAGTGGACAGGATGGGTTGCTGGACAACGGCCAGCATCTGATCGACAGCCATCTCTGACTGCCAGGTGAAAGTGAGGTCCCTTTGGTTTCCGTCGGCCGTATAGGGATAATAATACTCGACATAGAATCCCGGAATCTCGGCCGTAAACGTGAGCTGACCGGGAACCGAATCGTCGTATGACATCTCCGGTCCAGGTCGACCATCCTCTCTCAATGGCGAGACGACGTGCACAGAAGCGTTGTCTGGGACCGGCAATGTGATGGTGACGGGACCCGAAGTTCCGGATGGCAGGAAACCCATCAGCGTCGCCAACACAGAAGGCCTATCAAAATCTGGCCACAGCTGAACCTCCAATTGTTCGAGCGTAATGACCTCGCCCTGAGCGCGGCCGGTCAGGGGTGTTGCCAGAAAAAGGCCGAGGATCAGGGTTAAAATTGTCCAGCGCACCCATGGAGCTTGAAAGGAAATGGGACACAGTGTTTGTCGGTTAATCATTGGTTGCTCTCGCTATATCAGCCGCCTGGTTGGCGGGTATAATCAAGGCTGTCCTCGCAACCGGATACGGCTAGCGCGACAGTGGGGACACTCGATCTCGGCATAATCTCGGCCGCAGGTGCCGCAGGTGCGAACAGCCACAGGGCGATCATCTTCCAAGGAACCTAAAACGAGAACCGATTCCTCACCTTCGTGGGCGGCAAGCCAAGTATCCAGATCATGTACTCCAACGCGCCATCGCCCGTCCTTATCCCGGGAAACTACACCGTTGGCAACACTTAAATCCATCTCGTAAGCCGCTGAGGCCAGCTTTAGAATGGCTGCGCGTCTGATGGTTGTCATCGATCCACTCTCACTTGATTTTAGGTATGTAGGTGGACTATTATACCAGTAGTTGTCCTGGGACGAGGTGTTTAGATTCACCTGCTATCTATTACACGAGCACTGATGATAACGAGGTCCATGGGATAGGGGAGGAAACAAGTTGTCAGAATCTAAAGAAAAGCTGCGGCGAGACCTGGAAATCCTGGAAGCAATGGCTTCTGAAATGGATGAATATCTCCGGAGCCAAACACTCTTTTGGCCAATGATGAAAGGCAATCTGCCCAGGCTGACGATTGGCGGATACCTCATGCGACAGCACCGCTTAGACTCCTCACGAAATTGGTTGGATGAGAGCGAACAAGCCCGGTTGGAGACCGCCATCGAACGGTTCAACGACACCCTTGTAGAGAAAGTCGTTCGCTTCGAGGGAAGAGCCCACGAGGAATTGCACGCCCGCCTACGCCAGTGGGGCGAGTATCTGAAGGAATTACACGACAAGACGTTGGGGATGAGCGATTATTACTCCTCCCACGTCCAGACCCGAGCGATGATATCCGGCCTGATCCACATGCTTGAAGGGCGACCTTATGATCTTGACGAACGGGTGCTAGAGCAGCTCGAGGTCTACGATAACGTCCTTCGAAATTTATGGGAGCCCGGAGCCTTCACCTGGCCGGATGAGTGGCAACCAGCCTATCCGAAGCCAGAGTATTGGTGGCTCTACGGGCGACCCAGGAACGGCCGGTAACCGGTCGGATGCCGACTGGGCGAACTTCCATTGAATGGGGGATCCGGGGTGTCTGGTCTGGTCAGCTACCCGTGTCTCTGGTTTGCGGAATCACTAGCGCCAGATTGCGACCAGGCTACTTCCCTTTGAGGTCATCCGCGTACTGCCGTACCGGTTCGCTGGAATCGTGCTCCGGGTCGGTCCAGCGAGAACGCCGGACGAGTAAAGTCACGAAACGAACGCCCAACCGGGTTAGGAAAGTAGATCTCACCTTGTAGGTCATCCGGGCTAGACGCAGGCGGGTAGGAAGTTGTTTAAGCAGATGGTGGTCCAGGATACGTTCCCGGTAATCCGAGAAGCTGAAATCCTGGTGCTCGAATGCATCGGCGATGGCCTGAGCGGCAACATCGCCGTATCCGAGAGCGAAGGATATCCCCTCGCCGACCAAGGGATCGGTCCCAGCCGCGTCCCCGGCTAACAAAACCCGGGGAATGGAGAAACGGCCCTTTTTATCGAACCATCGGATTGGGTGTCCTTTCAACTTGTAATCGTCCAGATTTCGATCCCGGTCGGCTAGATTATCGCGCAGCTCTTCAACCAGGTTCGCTTTCGGCCGTTTTGGTTGGGTGCGGCTATCGAAGACACCCCTATTCATGAAGGATTTGCCCTCCACCATGCTGGGAAAATCCCAATAGTAACCTTGCATTCCCCTGGAAGTGGGCGTGAAGTCAATGACGGCGACGCCATCGCGAAACTCCTCCGTTGTCTTGGGATCCTCCGGTGTCAGTATCTCCAGGAGGCGGGCGACTCGGGACTCATCGTCCCACTTGAGCTTTTGGCGAACCGTGCTACGCGAACCGTCGGCAGCGACGACGACCTTGGCGTGGAAGACGGCTTTTTCGGTGATTACCTCAACGTAATTGGGATGCACCTGGATATTCTTGAGCGCCTCTCCCTGGCGGACGTTGACGCCCCATTCTTCGGCTTTCTGAACCAACCAATGATCGAATTCGTCGCGGCGGACCACGCGAAAAACCGGGTTGCCTATGAAGGAAAAGGATAGATCCTGGAAGAGGATGCGGGCTTTCCTTACGGAATAGTGATCGAGGTCAAAGGGAATGCCCAAGCGGGCGAGAATCCGCTGACCCAGGTGGGTTACGCCGCCGCCGCACAGCTTTTCACGGGGATGGATAGCCTTTTCGACCACTACAATCTTCCAGGCCCAGTCGGGATCTTGGCGAACCAGGTGCAGGGCTGTGGACGTGCCGGCCGGACCGGATCCGACTATCAAGACATCAACTTGCTCGACCGCATCCATGAAACTCCTACCTACTAATCGCAGATATCACAGATACCCGCTCCGGTGATGGAAGGGCGAACTGGGATCTCTATTGGTCGGCCGATTTATAAAAGGGCCTGCGATCTAATGGAAAATTAGAGGGGAGATTATAGCACGAGAGAGTTGAACTGCCTGATCGGTGCTCATGTCGCCGCTGCTGTGTATGGGTTCGGTATGGCCGGCCACGTCTGTGGCCTGGGTACGGAACCAATAGACCCGCCCGTCCGGAGGGAAGAAGGCCGTAGATGTCCAGGCGGTGCCCGAAAGTAGGGTTTGCCATTGGCTGTCCCCTTCGGCCTGGTATTCCACGAGATAACTATCAACGCCTGAGGTCTCGTCGATGCCTAACCAGTGGAGGCCATAGTGACTATCCCCAACCTTAACAATACCCATAACTTGCGAAACAGGCAGCACGGTGTCGATGCCAAACCAGGTAATGTTTGAGCCGACGGTGTGGTTTTCATAGGTTGTCATGATCACGCGCCAATATAGCCGCTCGTAATCGGTCGTGAAGGCATGGGTATAGGAGGATCGGGCGCCGGAGAAAGTCTCCGAAAGGACCATGTTGTTAAAATTGGGGTCGGTGGCCACCCGCAACTTTGTCGTCTGGACTGTCGTGGCGTTGCTGACATCCCACTGGAAGTTGATGGTCCGATTGTGTAACCAGTCCTCGGCTGCCGGGCTGGTGTTGTTCAAAACGGGAATTATGTTGGGGTCCAAGGGGCGTAACCGAATCGCGTCAAACCAGACGCCTAAACCAGAATCGGTCGGAGTCAAGTCCGTTAGCCGGATGACTCCAGAGTTTCCTGCGGTGAAGTAAAACGTCCCCAGGCTCATCCAGGCGCCAACACTGTCATCGTGACTGACTGACACAGAGCTGGTGCCGTTAGCATGGGAAATGGTGTAAGTCGCGCCATCCGTCTCAGACCGGCCGGTGATGCAATACGGAGCATATACCTCTACCTCGTAGACACCGGAGTCGGTGAGTGACGGCCGCCATTCACCCCAATTGGTGCTGGATCCCGGATCCGAGACCGACCAAGTGTAATAAACGTGGCCATTGAACCCGCAGCCCCCTTGGGGCGTGTACCAATAGGGCGTGTTGCTCAAGGTGAAGGCGCCGCTCTGCTCGTCTACATATATGTGCGGTGAGATAAAGCCGATGCGATTGGCCACCTCGTTTCGCAGCCAGGGTAACAGGTCATGGGCCTGGTCCCCTGGACAAACGGTCGTACCGTAGACATCCCGGTGGCCCATCAAGTGCGGCAACCCCCAGTCGACGTTGGGTAAATGGCTTGCGCTGAAGACATCGATGCCTTTCTGATCGGCTTTCCAGGCGAATAGCTCAGCGGCCGAATTCAACATCGCCGGCGGCGGCGTAATTCCCGGTGGGGCTTGGTCTGGCTCGGTAAACGTACCGATAAAAGAAAGGGCCATGCTCCCTTCGTTGGCTCCGGCCGCGTGGGTGCCAACCACGTCGTCTCCGCCATTGTGGCCTTCATAAAGGACGCCATTCATATCCACCAGGTAGTTATAGCCAATGTCGCCCCAGTTCCTGGAGAACGTATGGTAGTGCCAAATGGCCCGCACGATCGCTGCCCAATCGCTGCTGCCATTGCTGGATACGGTGTGGTGGACGATGAGGTGGGTGACGGATTCGTACTCCAGCCCGTCACTATAGTTACAGGCTGGGTCGGTGCACCAAATGCTGCGAGGGATTACTCCCGGTTTCGGATAGCCACTCCCCGGCGTGTTCGCTCCCTCCAAAGCCGAAACCTGCTCGAGCATTTGCTCAGCTGTGGGCCCGGCCGTGGAATCAATCAAAGTTAATCTTAGTTTTTGTAGGACCGCGGGGGGTGTTTGGTAATAACGCCTGAAGTATACAGCGTATTGGAGCTTGTTGTGGGTGACGTCAGAGGCCGGCGCGGCGATCATTTGGCCTATGGATTCTGCATCTCCGGGTTCCATCCAATCGTCGTTTTCGTAGATCTGGTACCAGTCGCCCCAGGATCCACCATTAGTTCCGCTGCGCAACTCGATCCTCATGGTGGTAGCGTATGGAATTTCGGCCATCCAAAGGGGCACAATGGCGTTGAAGGAAATTGGGGTCTTGATGACGGGGGAGATATACCTGCCGGTAATCGCCGACGGAGCTATGGACAGGCCACCGGGCGTTACGACCACATTCTCA
>JBARZW010000215.1:0-9546 GCA_049650305.1 Promineifilaceae bacterium (SeqCode) | reverse complement strand
CAACAATACATCTCTAAGTAGCTTATCTAAGCCGCTTGCCTCAATTTACTGTTTGACATCTGACGCATCTGCCTGGCCGGGTTTAGGGCGAATGACCGAGATCAATGGCATTCCTAAATCACGCACTTTTCTTAGCAATCCAGGCAACGCGGCCTGATCGACAACCGGAGCGGCTAAAAGAGTATCGCTGTTGTCTTCCGGAGTGATGGTCAAGCCCCCAAACCAGTCTGTCCGTTGACGACCCAGATGGCCCTTGGCTACGATCTAATAGACACCTTGCCCAGCGAAACTTGAAGAACGAGAATCGTCCATAGGCTTCTTTTAAATCAAGCTCGCATTTGGATTCAGAGTACCGGAAAAAGGGTTGGAAAGTCACCACCCATTATGGGTGGTATTGGGGCTTACAAATGAGAAGACGCAAGCGGATTCAAATAGGGGACAGCCCCACTCATTGGCTGTTGGATTGTTATTTATCTATACGATGCTTAATTCCCGGGCACGATCGGCCGCTTCGACTTTGCTGTTGACTCCCAGTTTGCCGTAGATAGTCCTGGCATACCACTTGATGGTATTGACCGAAAGGTATAGCTCATCGGCTATCTCCCGATAGGAAAGCCGAGCGGCCAGTAAGCGTAGTATCTGGATCTCTCGATCGGTAAGTGGCTCCACCAATGGATGGGTGACAAGAGGAGCAGGATGAACGTCAACGTCCTGAGCAAATGCGGCGATTAACGTGGGCACAAAGGATAGCCCGATGCCGCGCTCGGCCGCGACTTGTAGCAGTTCACGCATCTGCGGTCCCAGATCTACAAAAGTGCGGATGTAACCTTCCGGTTCAGCCATTTTCAGTGCTTGTGACAAAAAGGTGAGGGCTTTGTTGGTTCTGTCTTGAGCATGGTGAGCAATCGCCTGGAGCGCCAAGCGCGGGATCAAGTCTCCCCAGCGCCCGTCATTCTCGGCCGACTGGATCAGGCGGTCCAAGAGGCGAATGGCCTCTTCTGTTTTACCCTGGGCGATCAGGATTCGGGCCAGGGTTAGGTACTCATTTTCCTGTTCATAACGGATCGGATCGCTCGGCTCCATGCCTGAGGACTCTGCCCAATCCACAGCCTCGCTAAACAAATGGATTAGATCTGGTTGCACCTGGCTGAGCATGAGGTTACGTTCGGCGATCTGCGTGGTCAGGGGGATATCATCGAAGTCCACTCCAGGCATGAGACTTAGTTGTTTCAGTTTCTGTAGATACCCAAGAGCCGTATCCAAGTTCCCCCGGGCTTGCTCTAAATCAAAATGCAAAACATAACTCTGCAATCGGCTCCAACTTTGGGTGAGTTCATAGTACTCGGTGGCTTTCTTTAGATAATCGGCCGCTAATTCCAATTCGTTCAGTTCGTACAATACTTCACTCATGGATAGTCGAAGATTGGCTAACACCCTCACAGGGCGCCTTTTAACGCCCTCAGACCCGGACCATCCCTCGTTCCAGAGCAATCCCTTTTCGAAGTTGGCGCGAGCCGACCTTAGCCCACCACGTGCGATTTCCACCAGCATCAGATACTCTATGCAACTGAGTGTCACAAACCGAATGCCTGCTTGTTGACTCAATAACAGGGCGTTTTGTAGACTGCGTTGGGCCATATCCATTTGCCCTAGAGCGTAATATCCCATTCCTAGATGCGTCTTGAGCGCCCCTGGTAAGACAGATGCCTCCCTTGTTGGATGACCCCGCTCAGAGCTGCCGTCACTGTCCGCGTCCCCTTCTGGAAGATCCCTCAAGGCCGCGAGCGCTAGCTCGACAGCTTGCTCATAATCGCCTCTTTGCAGGGCCGCATGAGCCCGAACCATGTTGGCAAAACCGGTAATTTGACTCGCTTGGAAGTTCTCGGGCAAATTCTCAGGCTCATTCAAGTGCGCCTCTGCCAAGATCAATGCCGGTTCCACGGCCTCAGGTTGGCGCTCGAGGATCAATGCCAGGGCGTGATATACGCACAGTCGCGGAAACCTGGCCCGAACATCTTCTGGAATCTTGTCCGCCCAGAGAAGCACGTCTGTAATCTCGCCGTTGACCAGTATAAAAGTCTCTACGTTTTCATCTAGCAACCGCGCTGCCCGCGCCGCATCTCTCCCATCCAGTGCGCGTTCGATAGCCTCGTCCACCAGGCCCTTGGCTTCATACCACTGGCTTGCTCTGACGTAAAGCGCGGGTATGATTTCCGGCGTTGTATTGCGCAAACGCTGCTGTAGTAAATCGTCGAAGAGATGATGGTAGCGATACCATTCGTGTTTATCATCTAGGGCGATCAAGAAGAGGTTGGCTTTTTCCAGTGTCAGCAGCATTTCTCTTCCATCTGAGCCAGGTATCAGCGTTTCGCAAAGCGAGGCGTTGAATTGCTCCAGGATAGAGGTTCTGAGCAAAAAAGTCTGCACCTCAGGGGGTTGGCGAATCAAGACTTCTGGTATCAAATAATCTAGTAGATGGCGGTGGCTGCCGGAAAACGCCAACACTCGCTCATGTTTATCGGTACGCCCCTGCAAGTTCATAGCGAACAATAGTAGCCCGGCAATCCACCCTTCGGTCCGTGACTCCAATTTTTCGACGTCTTCCGAAGATAGGGCAAGCCCCATCAAGTCGTTAAGAAATGTGGCCGTTTCCTCGAGTGTAAATCGTAAATCAGTCTCTCGTATCTCAGTCAATTGTCGCTGAACGCGCAAACGTCCCAGAGGCATAGGTGGATCCACCCGAGTCATAATGACCAGGTGCATGCAGGGAGGGATATGGTCGATGAGAAAGTCGAGGGCCTCGTGAATGTTGAGTTCTGTTATGAGGTGGTAGTCATCTAGGACCAGAGCAAACCGTTGTTTGGGTGACGAATCGATACCACAGACAGAGATGTCGTTCAACAGCGAGGTTAGCATGGATTCAATTGGCAGGCTGCTCTCTGACTCCAAGATCGACGGTAAGTCAACGCCAATTGCCGGATCAATTCTCTGAAAGGCAGCGATCAGATAACCCAAGAAACGATGGAGGTCATTGTCTGACTCTTCAAGGGAGAGCCACGTAAGACCTAGTGCCGAATCGTTGGCTTGCCATCCGACCAGCCATTCGGCGACGAGGGTGGTCTTGCCATAGCCGGCCGGGGCGGAGACTAGTGTTAGCTTACCACTTATCCCAGCATTCAATCGCTCGGTCAGCTGCGGCCTGGGGACAAGATTCGGCCGTGGCTGTGGAATGAAAAGCTTCGTCTGCAGCAGTGTTTCTGGCACAAAAACATTATATAGGAAAACGGACGGATATCAGGGGATTGGCGATACCGATAAAGGATCGGCTGGAAACTTTAGTCGCGATGTTTAGGCATCAAGATCCACAGGATGAGGTATGGAACCAACCCTGGCAAGCCGCCGGGCAGTAACAAGATAAAGAATATCAGGCGGATGATGAAAGGGCTTACACTGAAGCGGGCGGCGATCCCACCACATACCCCGGCGATGATGCCATTCTGACGTTCCAGGCGACGTTGTTCGGACATTACTGTGCCTCCGAAGAATTGTTAATTGGTGGTCGGTACCAACAAGAACAGTCCTATAGCATAGGGTAGGAGAGCCAACAGTGCCAATGCAGGATGACCTCGCCTCGTAGAGTTTCGGCTATCCCAGCTGAACAGGTAGTTAGCCAGAATAAATGCCAGCGCACCGCTGAGGACCAGGAGTATGAGTGAGCCAGTAGGGCTAAAATCTGCCTCATTTCCCATGGCCAATCCGTTGAAAGCGTTCATCGCCTGGGTGGCGGGTAATAGTTGGGAGATCCTTCCGGCGGCGTCGGGCAACATACTGTAAGGCAGCATCAGGCCGCCCAGAAGCATCGAGGGGATGAATATGAGCTGTGAATACAACACCGTCGTGCGTGAACTGGGGGAAATGACGCCAATCAGCACCCCAAGCCCGGCACAGGCAAATGAAAGGGCCAGAAAAACCAGGACGAAGTTAAGCCAATTCACCGGCCTTGGCGCATCAAACAGCAAGGGTGCAGTGATGACGATGATCACGGTGACGACCACCAGGTGCAGCATGGTAGTCAGCCCGGGAATAAGAAGGATTGACGTGGATGGCACGCCATTGATCTTGTAGCTGCGGAAGATGCCGGTCTCGCGGGCGTTGACCAATGGATCGGGCAAACCCAGCATAGTGGCTGCCAGGATAGCGAAGACGACCATCGAAGGGATCAAGATCGCCCGAAAGTCGGGGTTGATCTCGGGCATAACGAAACCCATCATCAGGAAGAAACCCAGAGGGAACAGGTAGTTCATCATGAGCAGGGTCCTATTTCGGATGCCGGTGCGGAATTCGAACGAGAAATGATTAGTGAAGGCGGTCATGGGGTTACTCCTTGGAAAATCGCAGGGATTTGGAGATTGTTAATAAGTCTCCGAACCCATGAATCTCTGCATCTTCTATCATGGTGGTGCGCGGCCCTCGAAGTGGGCGGCCCTCGAAATGGGCAGACGCGTGCGGTCTCCTAAGTGAACATTTATTGGTCGCTGGCGGCCTGGTGCTGGTTAGTCATCGGACTGCGGCTGCCTTCCGCCACTTGGTGTACTTGTGATTTCTAGGAACCGGTCTTCAAGGGAAGGTCGCTCCACGCGCAGGTCGATCAGGCTATCGCCCTCTGTTTCGATGCGATCTATGACAGCGCCCACCGTCCGGCCGATGTCTGTGCTGAAGTAAATGGTGTATTCATCTTTGACAAGCCTCTGGCTGACGGCGGGGATGTCGTGATCATTATTAATTAGGATCGAGGCTTTACTGCGAACGGATACCTTGGTCAGGTCCGCGCCGGTGGCGGTTAGCTCCATCGGGCTGCCAACAGCGGCGATTTTGCCGCGTAACAATATGGCGACCCGGCCAGACATTTCCTCGGCCTCGGCCATGTCGTGGGTGGCCAAAATGATGGTGGTGCCCTGAGCCTGCCTTTCCCGCATCAATTCGTGCAGCTCCACCCGCGATGCCACGTCCAGCCCGGCCGTGGGTTCGTCCAGGAACAGCACCTCAGGATCGTGGGCTACGGCCAAGGCCAGGGCCAACCGCCGCTGCTGCCCGGTGGAGAGCTGGTGAAATTGGGCGTTCCTTTTCTCGCCAATCCCCAACCTTTCTAGCAAATCATAACGAGCTGGAACATCGTGGTAGGCGCAGAAGAATTTCATCGCTTCGTTGGGTGTGATAGTCTCCGGCAATCCCGACGATTGCAGCTGCACACCGATCACATTTCGCAGCTTGCGCGGCTCTTTCGCAGGGTCAACACCCGCCACAACTAATGAACCCCCATCTGGGGCGCGCAGCCCTTCCAGACTTTCCAGCGTGCTAGTCTTTCCGGCGCCGTTGGGACCCAGCAGGCCAAAGATTTCGCCCTGCTTCACGTCAAAACTGATGCCGTCTACAGCTACAAAATCACCGTACGATTTCCGAAAATCGTTGACTTCTATGACCGAATCTCTCATGGGTCGTTTCTCCGTGTAATATCGCGGGGATTGAGCGATTGCCCAAGCAACGCTTGGGGGGGATAAGGATTATGCTATATCCCTAACTCTCGAGCCAAACAACCGTTTGGCCAATCCCCGCACTATCTTTCATTGTTGGCCAGCTACACTTCATGTTGATTCCTTTCTAAATCGGAGTTCGTCAGCTGCACCGAGAGAAGGGGAATACCCAGGTCTCTGATCCGGTTCAATAAACCATGCAGAGCAGCCTGATCGTCAACTAAACCTGTGAGAACGGTAACGGACGGTCCGCTTGTTTCGGTCTTGACGGTGATATTCATACCGTCAAACCAGCGCGACCAACGTTCCTCAAGCCATCCCTGGATCTCGATCTCATACTCAATCGGCTGATCCATACTAAACCCGCTCTTTAGTTCTGTCATTCTGTGGCCTCTGCCCCTCTGAGCAAGTTTGTTTTTCTGCGTATTAGCGATAGTTTACCGGAATCGTGGTAGTAGCTGCATCCTCCGGAAGGATGATCGGGGGAGGATTAAAGACGCAGAAAAATAGTTAGCAGGAAAACTAAGGATTAGCCGATTTGTGAATCGGGAATTACAAGGGAGAAAAAGGGTCTAAAACTGTTTCAAAATGAATCCGCGTTCCCGTGTTCGCCAATTCCTAATGCTTTGCCCTTGGCAACTGCTTGCGTCCGGCTGCTGACGTCGAGTTTGCGATAGATGTTGCGGGTGTGGGTTTTGACCGTCGTCAGCGAGATGGTTAGCCGTTGGGCGATTTCGCGGTTGGAGCGTCCCTCGGTTAGGCAATCAAGCACCTCAACTTCACGCGCGCTCAGGGGTTCGATGATTCCTCTATTTGGCTCTCGGACATCGGACTCGACGGCGATTCTGGTCTCCAAATCCTGGAAAGCGGCGAGCAACTCACCAGTGTAGCCGGGCGTTATGCCATGGGCGGCCGCCCGGTATAAGAGTCGGGCCATCGACTCCCCTTCGTCTACAAAAATGCGCGCGTAACCTTGAGGTTCAGATAGTCTGAGCGCTCGCGCAAGGTGATCCAACGCCTCATCAGGTCGATCCTGAGCATCGAGCACAAGAGTTTGGAGGATTAGCAGTTCGATAACGCGCCCCCATCGATCGCCGTCCTCTGTAACCACCAAGAGCCTGTCGATTAAGCCTTCGACTTCGTCCCATCTCTCTTGCGCCATCAGCACCCGGGCCGAGGTAATGCTCTCCCCTTCTCGCACGTAACTCAATTCGCCATCCACGTGGAGTCCAGATGTCTCAATCCACAGTCCAGCAGATTTGACATTTCCTTGCGCTGCCCACAACCTGGCCCGGAACGATTCCACAGCAGGCATCACAGTCTCTGGATTGCCACGGCCCAGCTCCGCGAGTTCATCGAGGGCGGCAAAAGCCCCGCTCCAATCACCCTGGGCGACTCTCAGCCGGGCTAGTTCCGTGTGGCCAGGTAGTAAGGCATCCCAGTAGCCCCAAGGCTTGGCCGAGGAGATGGCTTCTTGCAGGTGCCGATGGGCCGCTTCTAGATCATTACGCTCGTAGTACAAAACCCCCAGTTCCACATGCAACCGGGCAGACATCGGCGAATGGCGCCCAGCCGTCTCCTGAATCATTAGCAGTCCCTGATGGCAGGTAAGTAGCGCCTGGCTTATACGACCCTGCATCACCTGTACATTGGCCAGGTTGCCGACAGCGACGGCGATGAGGTGCGCATTTTCCCGTTCCTGTCCCAACCTAACAGCTTCTATCAAGGCTGGTTCTGCCTTGCTAAGGTTACCCAGTAACTTATAGGCTATTCCCATATTGAAAAACACGATGTTGCCCAGATCTGTTGGCGAATTGTGTAGGAATGGCTGATCGACTTCGCCAAGATAGGGTAAGACTAGCTCGGACAGCCTGAGAGATTCTCCAATGTCGCCTCTAGCTATCGCCAACTGGCCACGAATGACGGCTATCTCCACTAGGACAACCCGAACGGCCGGATCCAATGTTTCCGCCCTTTCTCCTTCAGCAAACAACGCTTCCATCTTGGCGCCCAGTACCTGCTCGATCACCTGAAGGCAGCCTTCGGCTTCTTCCGAATGGCCTGTTGCTAACCAGGCCCAGCTGTAGATCAAACAAAGCTTCGGCCGGGCCTCGATCATTTCTCTCGGAAGATCCGCCCACCAGCCGATCAGGGTGTTCAGACGGCTTCCTTGGAATATTTCCTGCTCACCCTGTTCTATTAAGCGAATCACACATTGGTAATCCCCGGCCGCGAAGGCATGTTCCACAGCCGCGAAGAGAAAATCATTCTCCTCATACCATCGACTGGCCCTTTGATGCAGGGCTTCTAATTCCCCAGGTGGCGCCAATTCCTCAAGGCGCTGACGCAGCAAATCGGCAAAAAGAAAGTGGTATCGATACCAGCGCCGTTGGTTGTCCATAGGCACGATAAAGAGATTTGACGCTTCGAGTTCATTGAGGGTTGTCCGGCTACTACTCTCCTTGAGGATGGCGTCACATAGCGGCGCACTCAAAGAGTCCAATATGGAACTGCTCAACAAGAAAGTCTTTACAGAGGCGGTCTGTTGCTGGAACACCTCTTCCATCAGGTAATCGGCGACGTAGCGGTCATCACCGGCGAAGGCGGTCACGTAGCTGAGGGGATCGTCCTGTTGTTGCAGTGATATGGCCGCTAATTGCAGACCTGCGATCCAACCCTCTGTGCGCTGTTCAAAGGTAGCAACCACCTCGGCCGTCAGGTTAAGCCCCATCGTTTCGCTGAGGAAATCCGCCGCCTCCCGCGATGTGAAACGTAAATCGCGGGCTCGTATCTCCACCATCTGGTCTCGGGCGCGCAAGCGGGATAGCAATAAAGGTGGATCGGAGCGACTGGTCATGACAAGATGCATCTGGGGTGGTAGGTGCTCGAGTAAAAAAATAAGGCCGTCATGAATGGCCGTTGAGTCGATGAAATGGTAATCCTCAAGGACTATTACGAATGAGGAGGGTGTATCGGCAGTTGTAACCTCGTTGATAATGGCGCTGATAAATGGTTCGACAGCTGTTGCCTGTGATGAAGTCAGCATGGCCTGGATCTCTTGTCCGAGGTCTAAATTTGCCTGATTGAGGGCCACCGTGAAATAGGTGAGGAATCGAACGGGATCGTTGTCGTTTTTGTCGAGAGAAAGCCAGGCAACATTTGATGGCTGAAAAGCGAGGGACGAAGGCGAAACTTCTTCATCGGCCATCCTTCGGCCGGTTTTCTCCGATTTCTGAATCCAATCGGTGATCAGGGTGGTTTTACCGAAACCGGCCGGGGCGCAGACGAGGGAGAGCTTGTAGTTCCGCTCAAGTCCCTGATCAAGCCGCTCGATAAGCCGCGGTCGGGGCACGAGGTTCGGCCGTGGCTGTGGTATGAAGAGCTTCGTCTGCAGCAGCGTTTCAGGCACAAGGATATTATAAAGGAAAACGGTCGGATTCTAGGGGATTTCAGCTACCGTATAAGAAAAAGCATGAGTTGGCTACTCTATTCCCGACGTTTTGGCGTCAGAATCCAAGGGAGCAAAGAGGGTACTGACCATATCTAGGCCGGAGACTGGGCCATCCCGCGGGATGGCCCACCCTTCCCTTCTACTAATCGCGGAAAAACAAGGCCTTGAGCAGGGTGATGACGCCGATGCCAATCAGGATCATGGCGCCGACGACCAGGCCATCGACATCGGTATTCCGAACGATCTCGACGACGACGGCGATGCCGCAAAAGAAAGCCAGGCTGCCGATGCCCCGCCAGGTTTTACCACGGAAGATCAATGCAGCGCCACTGGAAAGGCCTATGGCGACCATGATACCCGGCCACCACCATCCCGTTACCAGCAAGATACCCAGGCAGATGAGGAAAATCCCCCCGGAGATGGTCCCAGCCATCTTTTGCCTATCCTTATCGACATCCTTTGGATGAGTTTCAGTTGCCATATCTTTCCCCTCCTTTTTCAAAGACCTTTATTCTCGTTCAGAACCGCTTGTCACCTAGCAGGCATATCCGGCCTCGGGCTCGG
>JBARZW010000214.1:0-3825 GCA_049650305.1 Promineifilaceae bacterium (SeqCode) | reverse complement strand
TCCTTGAATTGATTTGACCCTTAGCCAAACAAGAAAAGACCGTTCAATGGTTGCTAGCGAGGATATCTTCCGTCAAGAAAAAATAGAAATGAACGGTCGTAGATACGGTAGCTCAATTACAGAAATTCCCTGGGCGACCAATCCTCTACCTACTTCGCTCTTACGAGGGGAAGGTTGACAGTGACAGCCGAATGGGCGTAAGGTAAAATCAACAGGGAGCATCTACGACGAAGTCGCCTACGCGATTGGAGAGGAGAACAAGATGAAGATCGAGCAGAAACGCTCTCAAATTCAAGATAAGCTTCTCACTCCCAGGCTGGGATTCGGCATCTTGTTACTGGTGCTGTTGGTCTTATCGATCGCATCGGTGGCGGCGCAGGGGTCAAACTCACGAACACCGGCTGATGAGCTGGGAGAAGGTCTCGTATTGCGACATGTGAGGACGCCAACATCCGACATCATCGATCTGCTCCCCATACAGGATACATACATCACGTCGAATCGCCCGAATCAGAATTATGGGCAGGCCATGGATTTTTGGGTCGGCTATGATCTGTCTCGGACAGACGGTGGAGCTGAGCGTCCCTACATCCAGTGGGGAATCGGCGTAATTCCCGAATACGTCACGATAAACAGTGCTGAACTCTGGTATTACATTTATAGTGTAAGACCGGGCAGCGATGCATCGATGGCGACCAACGTTCGTCATTTGCTCGATTCCTGGAGTGCCGACACTCTTACGTGGAACAATGCACAAAATGTAGATTGGGGGAGCATCGCGATAGAAGGAGAGATACCTGGTTCCGTCGGCTGGCGTTCGTTGGATGTAACCGATCTGGTTAAAGATTGGACCAGTGGAGGGCATGACAACAACGGTCTTGTTGTTCTTGGAGACGAAAGCGTTCAGGAAAGGGAAAGGGGAGTCTATGCCAGAAACGCGTCGATCGATCTACGTCCGTTTTTACGGATCAACTATTCTTTGACCACTGATACCCTACCACCAACGGCTTCCATGGTACCTTTCCCCGAACCGATTATCGGACACAATGATTTCAGTGTCAGCTGGACCGGGGAGGATAACCCCGGTGGAACGGGGATCGATTACTTCGACGTACAGTACGATGCAGACGGTGATGGCCTCGGATGGATCAATTGGCTGCTGCACACCACTAATGTCACCGCTAATTTCGTCGGCGAAAGTACAGCTTATCAATTCAGAGTCAGGGCTACTGACCGAGCGGGAAATCTCTCAAATTGGAGTGATCCCGAGTCGATAACGGTGGATACAGCGGCTCCGGAGAGCACCGTGCTGCCTTTTGATCCCCCTATCATCCAGACGAATACGTTTCAAGTGGAATGGACCGGGGACGACGGCCCTAACGGCTCCGGAATTCAATACTTCAACGTTTACTCCCGTCGAGGCAATGGAAGTTGGGTTCTATGGTTGTCGCAAACAACCTTAACAGTCGAGTTGTTCACGGCACCCAATGACGCCTCCTATAGTTTTGAAGCGACCGCGGTCGACAATCTAGGAAACGTTGAGACGATTACCGGCGTACCTGAGGCGAGCGTTATTGTTGATGTCGATCCGCCTTATGTGGAACCTTATGCCGTGCTGCCATTAATCTACAAAGATGCGAATTAACTTGATCAAATAGGTTAGACGCATCGTCTAAATGAAATAATTTCAAGCCTGGAACTGCCGAATCGATAGCGTAATTCGCTTAGATCCATTATCCAGACTAGATTCAATACATTGCGCACAGAGACCCCACTCATATTAATGGCTGGGGTCTCTTTTTACTCGCTGCGGCTTGCCTAGACCAAGCTACCAGCACATCTTCAGTATACTCGGTTCTCGGAAATGATGATCGGTAATCTCTAAAAAGCCCAAAGCATGCCAAGAATCTGCCAAACGCCGGTTTATCCCTTCGACTGCTGGTCCGTGCTTCCATCCTATAAGATGGTGGCTCGGATATTCGGCTGGTCCTCTTACAATCACAACGCTGGGCAGGTGTGGGGTCGGCGGTGATGTTTTGGTCGGTCGGGCAATAAGGATAGTGTTTGTTTTGCGGAATAAATCACGCATTCAACAAAGCTAATTCAATGCTAGCTGTCGCAACTCTCTGGTACCTAGCGGATTCCGGCCGTGACCTGGATGCACGATCTGTGGACTATCATCGATTAGCCGTTTGAGGCTTGTCCCCAAGAGAGGCCAGGATTCCGCATAAAAGCGCTGCAATCGCGGGCGGCGGCCCGTAGTGGTTACGAGATCCCCCACAAAGGCTACATCACCGACCAGAAGAGAACTGGATCCAAGAGTGTGTCCTGGAGTGTGCAATAACCTGGCTTTCAAGCCTCGATGGGTTAGGTCATCCCCATCCTCTAGGAAAATGTCAGCCGGCGTGGGGGGTGTTGGCCAGAGTCGTTGAATCACAGGAAACAGGCGCTCTACCAACCTTCCGCTTCCCCTGGCGGTACCCAGCCGCGTTTCACCCAAGGACATGGCTTCGCTGTCTGCACTGTGAACGGCGATTGGCGCCCCGGTTATCTCTCGTAAAGCGGCCGCACTACCATAGTGGTCGATATGGGCGTGGGTGATAAATATCAAGCCGAGGTCATCATAGCCGAGGGTTTTTATCTTCCGGAGGATACGTCCCTCCTCTCCGAGCATCCCCGCGTCGACCAGAATCACGCCGCCACCAAGCTCCACCAAATAAGCGCGGGACATAAATAGGTTTAGAGATGTAACCTTGAGCGCTTTGTCAACTCCGCCTATTGCCATCGTGGGGCTTTACTTGAGATATTCGACCCAGGTTTCTGTCCATGCAGAGTCAGCGCGTAGCAAGCGTTTCTTTTTCAGGTTACCCTTCATAATCCTGCGAACGTCGGGTTCGTCAATAACCATCCACTTCTCCATGAACGGTTTGCCGATCTCTGGTTGGGCAGCTACAACAACGCTCCAACAATATCCAAGAGCCTTGCTGAGGGCTTGGAACTCGACGGATCGACGGTCCGTCTCTTCAAGAATTGAACGGGTGATGGTGTCAAGTATCTGAAGCACGCGATGTCCGATCTCGACCTCACCCAGTAATCCTGGTTCACAAGGTCCCGCTGCGGCTGCTCGTCTCTCTAGCAAATTTCCTTCGCTCCACCTTGTCATCTCTGTTAGGAGCGACTCCATATCAGTTCGACCTAGACGCTGCAAGACCATAGCCACAGCCTCGCGTATTCGCCAGCGAGGATCAGATGCGCACTCTCGTAGCTTCTCCAGGGCTTCCAGATGCCCGTTTTCCAGCAATTTTCCTTGCCCAAGCACTCCACAGAAGGCTAGGAACTCATAAGGTGAATTCGTCGGCGCGTTGGTCGCGTCATAGGAGAGAAGATGGTCAAACCACTCAGCTTCCCCCTCCTCGGCCGCTGCTTGCGCTAATTCGATATTCGCCCGGGGACCCGGTAGTCGGGATTCGCGTAGAAGGTACTCCTCCCACTCACCTATTTGGCGGAGTATTTCCCGGTAGCTTTCAACTTTGCTCATATTCGCCGACGATTAGCCCTCAAGGTCCCTAGCTCAATCAGAGATCACGGACTGGTAAATGAGTAAAAGAGTACGTGCTGATGGCGAACAATCCGGCGTATTGGAAATCATTGTAACGCGATCACCTGGAAGATCCGCTCACACTGGCATTGGCCAAACACGAATTTTTCGATCGGCCGCGCCGACCGCCAGCCAGCGACCGTCCGGTGAAAAAGCGGCCGAGCCCACAGACTTCGCGCTGACAGAAAGTTCATTCAACTTTGTCCAATTATCCACGGACATGATAT
>JBARZW010000213.1:0-2180 GCA_049650305.1 Promineifilaceae bacterium (SeqCode) | reverse complement strand
TGATACCGTCCTATACCGTGATAGCGTGGTGATTTGGCCCGGAGCGCCCACAAATGGCTCGGTTCAAGATTGCCCGCCCAACACGGGACAGATAATCTATTCCTTAGAGGCCAGGGGTTCTGGCGGCACGACCTGGGCCCAGGACAATGTCAACGTGGTTGCCGCGCCGACGCCAACTCCGGCGCCCACATCACCGCCCGATGCGACGGCGACGCCTATACCGCCGACGGCAACGCCCCAGCCTACGCCGACACCGGCGCCACCGCAGATCGAGTATTTTTCCGTCGAACCCGGCCAGATAGCGGTGAATCAATGTGTCCAGGTAGCCTGGGGTGTCGTCGGAAACGCTGACCTCATCCAGATACTCCGCAGTGGCGTGATCGTCTATGACAACGCGCCCTTCAACGGATTGGAACAGGATTGCACACTGACCACGCCCGGCACGGTGGTGTACAGCATCGAGGCAAGCAACAGCGCGGGCCAAACAGCCAGAAGCACAGCGTCGGTGGTCGTCACCGCCGCACAGCCGGATAATCCGCTGGCAGGCACGCAATGGTTACTGGCCTTTTATGATAGCGGCCAGGGACCTACCCCGGTGATAGAAAATACAAATGTAACGGCCGGAATCCTGGCAGATTACGAGGTTGCCGGAATAGGTGGCTGTAATACCTATAGCGGCCAGTACTTGCTTGACGGCAGTTCGCTTCAGATCACCAACCTGACATCGGGCAGAAAGAATTGTCCTCAGCCCGACGGCCTCATGGATCAAGAAGCCGCCTACTTTACCCTTCTATCGACGGTCGCGACCTACCAGATCGTTGCAACACAGCTGATTTTGGGCAATTCTTCGGGGCAGGCGATATTGGCCTATGAACAGGTAGTCGCAACGCCGTTCTAGTCAATCTCATCGCACGAGAAGGCGAACTACGACAGAATTACGATGAGACTGGCACCTTCTGGGTGCCAGTCTCTTTTTTTATTCTCCAGATATGGGCATGGCTATTTTTGGGGGAGCGGGCTTCCGTCCCGCGAGCGCTGGCTTGGGGATGACCGTCGAATAGGCAAGGTGGCTGAATGAGGTAGAAGATAAAAAAACGCCGCCGCTGGTCTTGAGTAGAATCGCATCGGGGGGCGAACCAACTTATCGGAGCTAGCGGGTGAAAGATTTGGTGTTGCTGGCGACTGTCTCCCGAGAAGGTGTGGGGTAGGATGGGCGCGTTCGATCGAGTCAGATAGTCAGAAGACGGATAGAAACCCCAAGAATCAAGTAGGAGGCAATATAAACGCACGTACATTAGTCGCTGAATTTATCGGGACCTTTGCCCTGGTACTCATCGGCGCCGGGGCTGTGGCTGTTAGTGAGGGTAACCTGGTGGCTACCGCCTTCGCCCATGGGTTGACCCTCATGGTTATCGCTTACGCCTACGGCCATATCTCGGGCGCCCATATTAACCCGGTGGTGACGGTCGGTCTGTGGGCAGACAAACAGATCGAGTCGGCCTCGGCCGTGGCTTATATTGTCGTCCAGGTCTTGGGCGGTATCGTCGCCGCGGCGGTGCTGGCTCTGATGCTGGGGGGAACCGAGTCAGGTCTGGGCGCTACCCGGCTGGATGCCGAGGTAAATGTTTGGCAGGGTCTGTTGATCGAGACGATTCTGAACTTCTTCCTAGTTAACGCGATCTACAATGCCGGTGTCAGCGGGAAAGCCAAGATGGCCGCCGGCGCGGCGATCGGCTTGACCTTGACCTTCGCTATCCTCATGGGTGGTCCTTTGACCGGCGCCTCCCTGAATCCGGCGCGAACCATCGGGCCCGACGTGGTCACAGGAGACTTCTCCGATATCTAGATCTATATCGTAGGGCCGATTATCGGTGGTATCCTGGCTGCCCTTCTCTATAAGTATCTGCTGAAGCCTACAGACTGATAGGCTATCCGTTTAGTCGAATGGCGATCGGTTCATCGCGGCCGATCGCCTGGCCGCGGTCGGAGATCTACTAAAACGGACCCAGGTTGAAGCGAATACTGGCCTGGAAGCCCATATGGACTAATCCAGGTCTGTAGCCAAGTTGGAACTCTGGAATCTATCTCGAGGCCTTCTGTTTCAGGAATCAGTTTCCATGGATTAGGTCCAACAGTTGTGGGAGGAGCACCCTGTTGGCGCCCATGGACTCTCCGGCATA
>JBARZW010000212.1:0-1647 GCA_049650305.1 Promineifilaceae bacterium (SeqCode) | reverse complement strand
TATCGGCAATTATATGCGTTTCGCCATCCCATGTAATGGTGTCTACATGAATTCCATTCAGATAGAGGTCTATATCGTGGTCAGGATCGACCGGGCCAATGCTTGTCGCCCCGTAGAGAGCCGTCCGCAGCAGAGCGCTGGAATCTTCGTCAACATCTGAGAGGCCGAAGTCCAAGGAGATCTCATTATCATTTTGAATTGTTGTCCAATACCAGGGATCTATATTATCTGGATGCGGCTCCCTGGCCGGATTTGACCGGCTATCGTATTGGTTATTTTCCTCGAGGTGAATCGTATGAGTAATTGTGTCGACCGAACGGTCTCCAGCGACTGATACAATGCTCTTACTCATGAGTATTCCAGGCTCTGTAAGCGAAAGAATATAGGGTCGATAGGAAGCATATCTACTGGCGGGAGCAATTCCATAAAAGAACAAACTTTCGTCATCAAGGAGATACGGTATAGAAGATCCGCCTTGAGAAAGATGAAGACTCTCGACTGAGAACGAATCTATAGCCTGATTGTATGCCCTCAGATCATCCAGACCAACCTCGTGAAGGCCGGTCTCCTCGACATGGATCTTTACCACGTCCCATGACGCATCCTTAGACTGCCCTTTTCGGGAATAGTATAGTGTATAGATTAGAAATAACACTAAGGCGACGAGGAGTACAGCGCCCAAGATGCCGACAAGTCGGCGGCTCCAATTCCTAGCCTGCATGGCAGCTGCTATCGTCCCTGCATGCGTTGCCGGCTAAAATAAACGATGGAGCCTATTACTCCAGCGCTGAACACAAGAAGGGCAGCGATGAAGCCGATCCATAGCATTAACGTGCTACCTCCGCTTCCGCTAGCCTCACTCTGAGCATCCGTCCCCCCAATAGGCCTACTATCCTGGTTGCCAATTACTGCCGACGCTTGGGTGGGTTCTGAACCCACAGGTGGTGTAAGGTTTGGAAGCCTCTCTCCTAAACCCATAGGATAGGAGGCCGGCGAATCCGTCGAACTAGCATCGTCGGGGCTCGGGTATCCGACCTCTCCGATTGCCCTCAAATCCCGAGGCGACTCATCTGAATCGCCGGGAGCGGCAATAGGATAGCCCGATGCATCGATCATCACCTCTGGATCGGCGGCATCAGCCGTGGCTGATGGGCTGGAGTTACTAGGATTTGGACCAGATGCCGGCGTACTCGGAGGTGGTAGTCCGGTGACTGCAGGATTTGGCGTGCTGCTCAACGGCGAAGTAGTCGCAGATGAGGCTGTGGCCTGGGGGCTTCCCTGGATAATTGGAGTCGACGTAGGTGTAACCTCGCCCGGCGAATTTTCCGGTGTTGCGGTCATGGTTTCACCGCCGCCTGGTTCGGATTCAGTAGGCGTCGGCACAGGGGTGTTTGTGGCTGTCGGTGGGGCGACACCCGCGGTAACCGAGATTGGTCCGGCTAGATTTTCGTTGCCGTCCAATTCAATTTCGATCAGTTCATACCAATAAATTGCGCCATTAATAACGCTGTCCTCATCGACTGCTTCGTACTCTGCGCCGACCAGACCATCACCTTCAGCAGGGATAAATCCAATTTGGTCAAGAGCTCTGTATTGACCGGTTTCGTCGCTCGCCCGCGTAAGACGGAATCCGGCAGTGTTATATTC
>JBARZW010000211.1:0-2569 GCA_049650305.1 Promineifilaceae bacterium (SeqCode) | reverse complement strand
TTATTGAAGAAGCAGCTCGACCAGAGAATGCCCGCCGGCTTTTTATAGCTGTCCTCACCCAGATCAGCCCGGCCGAATTGGTCCGGTATTTCGCTATGCCAGGGCTTCGATTTTGGCCAGAGCATCTACTCCACCAGGGCAGCGGGCTGGTCACTGAGCTTATTCCCTATCCCCCAAACTTCCGCCTACTAGGCACTATGGATACGGCTCGCTTTAAATGGCAGGATAAGGATATACATACGCATACAGCCGTTCTGCAATGGTCAGGCATAAGCGTGAAATCGAACAACCAATCGTCCGAGCCGCTGAGTACTGTCAACCATGAGGAAGTGTTTCTACGGGCCTGCGTCCGCTCGACGGGGATCGCATATGCAAAACTTTATCGTATTTTACAGGAGTTAAACCAACCTTTTTTACCTCTGATGCAGGTGCTAGACCTGTTGCGCAAATACGACGTTATTCCGCCGCGCCCGGTTATCGAACAGACCATAGTTTTTTTGGCTAACGCCTGGACCACCAATGGTGTGGGACTGTTTGATGACTCGCCTCGGGGCAACCTGAACACTGCGCTGGATCTGGCCATGGCACAATATGTACTGTCTTGGATGGAGGCGACACACCAGCGTCCGCAAGTCTTACGTCAACACCTGCGGCAGTTGTTGGAGGTGCAGTTTGATCACGCATCGGATGCTTTGAATGCATGGGTGTAACCACCTAGGGAGTGTACAAAGCAAGAACGACTTCCTTACGCCGCCTCGAATTCTGGCGCAATCATCCCTTCCGGGCATAATCACCCTTTTTGGCACAATCACCGGGCAAGGTACCCTTTCGCTAAACAGGTCTTTTTGCCTGTCCAAGACCACGCTACTTGGCGCTATCCAACACCCCTTACTCCCCTATATATTATGAACGAAGAGAATTGTCCTGGCGGGCGATTTAACCAATCGTTCACCGTCGAGCCGGGAGGTTTAAGATGAGTACACCACTACAATTCCGTGCGGTGGCAATCACGATCGCTGTAATTTTGGCCATCAGCTACGTGCTGTGCATTGTGGGTGACTTGTTGTTTGGTTGGACCATGTATGAGGCATGGGCACCGCTGCTACCAGGATTTACTTGGCCCATGACGGTCGGCAGTTTCCTATTGGGTCTGCTATGGCTCGTTGGCTATAGCCTGTACGTGGCGGCGCTTCTGGTCCTGCCCTACAATTTTCTAGCCCGGCGTCTCGCTCACTGAGATGAATGGTGTGCTTCGCGACCGCTGGTTGGCCGGAGTTCTCTCAGCCGCTCTGGCTGTCAGCTTTATTCTCTGTGTTGTCAGCGATCTGAGCTTCGGCGCTGCCCTTGACCAGGCCGGCGTGGCGCAGCAGACGACAACTGGCACCGTGGCACTGGGCATATCCTGGTTGGTAGGCCATGGTCTACATGGTGCCGCCGTTGTCGCCGTGCCATTCTTCTTCCTGACCCGCAGCAAGGTTGCGACCGGCAACATAGACCTCGAGCAGCGCTGAGTTTTCAGGTTTGGATGTGTCGTAGTGAAGAACGGCGTATCGAATGTCGCCGGAAACGTGGGTGCAAATCCCACCACATCCACTTTAGACACGTGTGTTCCTAGAGTAACACCTGGCCAATATTCATTGTTGACTACCTCGGCTAACTCTCTGCAAATACCCTCTACGAGACCCATTTGACTGGACGCTGTGCCAGGCTAATACAGCTGTTGTCTGTTGTTGTCTAGGTGAAGGTTTAGAGGGACGGAACGACCTCAGAAAACCAGGGCGGAATCAAAACATGACGAATGTCACCCCTTTTTATATGATGGGCAATTTTGCCCTCAGGCATACTGGCCATTTTGCTCTTTCAGTCCACCCCCTGCTTCTGGTATCTTGCGTTCAAGAAGACAGTGCAAAGTACGATATTCGCCATGATCGTTGGCGAACGTTATTACGTGTCGGAGGCATGTAAAATAGAATGTCTACAAATACTGAAGTACTTAACGGTAGACTGCTCGGCCGAGAGCTCGAGCTTGAATATTCACAGACCTGGACAGCCTACGCGGTAGTGAGTCTCCGCATGGTTATGGGGTGGACTCTTTTGCAGGCCGGCATTGTGAAGCTGATCGATCCTGAGTGGTCCGCAGCCGGCTTTTTACAGTTTGCTGTACCCGAGGGCAACCCCTTAACAAGCCTGTGGCAGGGCTTCGCCGGCAGCCTGCTTATCGACGGACTTGTGGCCTGGGGGCTCACGCTTACAGGCCTGGGACTCATTCTTGGCGCTCTTGTTCGCTGGAACGCGTTTTGGGGGGCGGTGATGCTGCTCTTCTTCTGGGCCGCCAGTCTCTACGGTGGCGTGAGTCAGGGTCTCCCCCTTGAACACGGCTGGGTCGTCGACGACCACATAGTTTATGCCCTGTTACTCTTTGGACTCGGCGCATTCGGTGCCGGACGGATTCTGGGTGTCGACGCCATCATTGAGCGAAGTAACATTGTTCAACGAAATCCCTGGCTCCGCTACATACTGGGATGAGATATCAGAGGAGGTGACTATCGTTACATACTAGATTGATGAA
>JBARZW010000210.1:0-3217 GCA_049650305.1 Promineifilaceae bacterium (SeqCode) | reverse complement strand
GACAGCGACGGTGACTCGACCCTCGATGGGTGGGACAGCCCCAAATTCCAGGTATCACCTGAAGACGAGTGGGTGCAGTCGTGGAGTTCGTGGACGCAGGGAGCGACCATCTCACTGACCATCGAAGACGGCAGTGGTGTGGTATATGCCGCCTCGCAGACGGCCGACGCCAACGGCCACTTCAACTTCAACCTGTGGGATGTATTCGATCTTGAGCGGGGTCATGTGGTGACTGTATCTGACGGGACGAACACCAAAACTCATACGGTGACCAACCTGTTCGTGGATGGAGTCGACGTGACGGGCGATGATGTGTTCGGTCGGGCCGCTACCGGTACCAGTGTAGATGTCTGGGTACACGGCAACGGCAACCTGACCGTCACGGCCGATGGCTCCGGGAATTGGACAGCCGACTTCTCCGGGATGACCGACCTTACCTACCTCTCAGACGGCGGCTCGCAACAGACCGACAGCGACGGTGACTCGACCGGGGTGTGGTGGGCCGGCCCCAGGTTCCAGGTATCGCCTGATGACGATTGGGTGCAGTCATGGAATCGGTGGACGCCGGGAGCGACCATCTCACTGAGCATCGAAGACGGCAGTGGCGTGGTGTATCCTGACTCGACGACGGCCGACGCCCACGGCAACTTTAACTTCAATGTGAGCGGCCTGTTCGACCTAGTAAGCGGTCATGTTGTGACCGTTTCGGACGGGAATACCACCAAAACCCATACGGTGACCGATGTCAATGTCACCGATATCGATGCTGCCGCCGACCAGGTCCACGGCTCGGCCAACCCAGGAGCAATGGTGCAGGTTTGGGCCAGCCTGTTTGATGGAGGATCCGGCCGGTGGGTGACCGCCGACGCCGGCGGCAATTGGATGGCCGATTTCTCCGTGGCGGTAGAAGGACAACCGGCCTACGACATCACTGGAGCGACACGCATCAACGTTGACGAGCTCGACGGCGATGGCGACGCAACCTTCCGTCAATTCGGCCCGCCGGTCCAGCAGAACCGTGGCGTGGCGGTCACGCCGAGCGACAACCATGTCTGGGTTGCCAACAGCGGCGTCGGGACTGTCACGCGACTTGACAACGACGGCAACGTCGTCAAAGCCATCGATACCGGAGAGATGCCCACCGGGGTGGCCGTAGACGCGGCAGGCAAGGTGTGGGCCACCAACATGGGTTCGGATAACACTGTGCGAATCGACCCGAAGGCGGGTCCGGACGGGTTAGGAGCGGTCGACCTAACAGTCGATCTCGGTCCGGGGGCCAGCCCTTACAACTACAGCGACATGACAGGAGCGGTCGTGGTCGGGTCCACTTCGCCGCAAGGCTTCTGGACGGTGGTACAGGACAGCGATATCCCGGGATTCGAGTGGGGTCGTATCACCTGGAACACCGAGCCGGAAGGCAACGTTCCCGAGGGCAGCGCCATTGTGGTTGAGGTACGAGCGGCTGACACGGAGGCCGGTCTGGGCGGACAGCCCTTCACCCCGGTCGACAATGACGAACTCTTCGCCCTTTTCGGCCGTTACATCGAGGTCCGGACTACGTTGAAGGCTTCGCCGGAAGGTGAAAGCCCGGTGCTTTCTGACCTGCGCATCCGGCCGGCCGTTATCTCGGTTGAGATCGATATCAAACCGGGAAGCGATCCGAATTCGATTAACTGCCGCAACAAGAAGGAGAGCATCGCTGTAGCTATCCTGACCACAGACGACTTCGATGCTCTATCGGTGGACCATACGACAGTGTCATTCCAAGGTGCCAGCGAATTCCATAAAGCGCGTGGAAAGCTTGTTCGACATGAAGAGGACGTGGACTATGATGGTGATCTTGATCTAGTATTCCACTTCCGCCTTAAAGACACCAGCTTAAGCTGTGACTCAGTGGAAGGAACACTGATCGGGGAAACCTACAGCGGCTTTGCCATCGAGGGGATGGACGCCGTCCGGATGATCAAGAAATAGGAAGGCATATTGAAGCTCTTCGCGACCGGTTTCAATGGTCCCTTTGGTATGGATATTGACCACATGGGCGACCTGTACTACTCGGCCTTCAATCTTGGTGAAGTGCTGCGGATCGATGCTACAGATCAGTGTGTTAGCAAATTCCTGAGTGGCATCACGACGCCACGTGGTCTAGTATTCGATTCCCGCGAGAGGCTATACATAGCCGCATATGAATCTAGTGCGATTCATCGCGCCATCGGCTGCCAGCAGTGAAGTTGGTAGCTTGAGCCGATAGTGGACTCGAGGATCCCTTTCGACGGTAATCTGACAAACGTCAACGTTGAAAGGGATCCTTCCGTAGTTTTACCATGCTATAGGAGCTTCAGCCTCTTTGACCAGTAGTTCTAGATTATTGAGAATGGTTTTCCGTGTCGTAGCCCTGTGTGCCAGAATAAAACAGACAACTCCCCCCTATTAATTAGGGTAGAATTCTAGGGCGAGAGGAGTAAGGCGCCGGATCGGGCTAATAGGCGGATCCCACCTTGAAACGGAGCTGTGCCACCAGAGCCGGGACCTCTGCCACCCCGATTACCTCTTCCAGCCCCTCGCCCTTGAACGCCGCCACGAGCCTGCAGACCTTGCTGGATATCAAGGACCAACCCCGGTCTTTCAAGGACAAGTTCGGCTTGTTCTTCAGTAATGATCTCATCCTCTACCGCCTGTTGAACGAACGTTTCATACTCGGCCAGCACGGCCTCTTTCACATCGGCCGGGGTCATATCGAGCTCGGCCAAGAGTTCCCGCAGCGCCCGGTCCTGCCGAGCCTCTTGCAGCTCTTCGACGGTGATACCCAGGGCTCCGGCCACCAGTTCGCCGCGATTGATAGCGCCTCTCAGAACGCGGACGGCCACGATCAGATCGGCCTGTCTCTGGGTTATGGTTCCTTCATCGACCGCCTGCTCCATCGCGGCTGCCTTAGCCTCCTCACGAGCATCGTGAAGCTCCTCGACGGTGATGTCAAGGGCATCTGCCAGCAAAGCATCGTAGTCGATGTTGCTACCCTCCAACCAGTTGCGGGGAGCCTTCGCCCGGGGACGCGGCCGATTTGCCAAACTCTGCCCTGCCAAGCCCGGATCCTCCAAAGCCTGCCCTGCCAAGCCCGGATCCTCCGAACCCTGCATTGCAGGGTCAGTCTCTCCGCTCTCTTGGGGGCTGTTCGCGCTCTTTGAAACGCGGGCATAGGCGATAACCGAACCGGCCA
>JBARZW010000209.1:0-14849 GCA_049650305.1 Promineifilaceae bacterium (SeqCode) | reverse complement strand
CGTTCAAAAGGGCTGTTGCTGGCCTTGCCGGTCATGTGGATCTTTCGGCGCAAGGTCACCGTGTCTAGCGGGCCTTCCCTGAGCAAGGCCTCGTAGATCATTTTCGCCTCTCGAGACAGCAGGCCATCCTCGTAAAGCTGCAGGTAATCACTGTCCGGATCGCCGTAATTTTCGCTTAGGGCGTAGAAGAATGGCGCGACCTCCAGGGAGATCATGGTGGCCTTTCCCCGCAGGATCTTGCCGTAGTACCACCGGCGTTTATCTAACATCTCGTCCTTCCAACTCCAGGTAACGTGTCCAGGATCATCGTGGGCATCTGCCACCGGGCGGTCCCCGGCTACCGCAGCCCACAAACTGGGAAGCCGAGCCCCTTTTATCGGCCAGAAATAGACAAATCCTCGCTTCTTCACGAAAGCCAGGGCATCTTCTTGGTTCCGCAGCGTCAGATCGCTCCGCAACCGGAAGGTAGTTTGTCGATATTCCTGCAACCGCGCTGTCGATAACTCAATCACCACCAGCCCCTAGCCCCCAGCCCCTAATTCCCTATACAAGAACCAAGCTCCCTTTCTATTGTCAACGTCCTTGGGAGCACGGTCGAAATACAGCTCAAAGACCCGGTTTTTTCGCGTACGGACCCGGTAGTAATCGCGTCCAACGCCCCAGGAACCACGCTTTTTGGCCACGGCCGCGTGGGCGGGCTGCATATTCCGGGCCATCCGCCCGCGGCGCCGGTAGTCGTGCCACTCCCGCAGTACCTCGACGATCTCGTGCCGCTCTTCCTGCCAGAAAAACCGGTCCGGGCATCCGGGTTTTTTCTCTAACACCGGCGGCCGATCATAGCCGACCTCAATCTCCTCGGCGATAAAACGGGGTTCATCAACCATGTCCTCATTTTATGCTTCATCTGGTTGAGAGACGAGTGAATTCGGCGTTCGCCCTCCGAAAGAAGGATTAGAATGGATTCTCCTTGTCATTTCACGAGCAGAGACGTAATGTCGAAACAGTTCCCCTAACTAAGCATGGTTGGGCAGTCGCGTCCCATCGATGCTGTCGTGTATCATCTGAAAGGGAGCCGTTGGATGACTTCTTTGCCGGTCAGTGAAGGTTTTCTCTCATTCCGAGGATATAGAACGTTTTACAAGATTGTTGGGGACTTGACTCAGACACCAACCGGCATGTACCCTCTGCTGACACTCCATGGCAGGCCTCCGTCTCAAGAAGTCCTTGAACCTCTCGAAGTACTTGCAGAGACCGGACGTCCAGTCATCTTTTACGACCAACTTGGGTGTGGACGTTCCGATCGACCAGACGATCCATCGTTGTGGAGCATAGACCTCTTTGCAGACGAGCTGGAGGCGTTACGACGCGACCTCAAGCTTGAACAGATCCATCTCCTTGGACATTCTTGGGGTGGTGTCGTCTCGATGAAGTACGCATTAAGGCAGCCGAGCGGAATTGTCAGCCTGGTCCTGGCTAGTACTTTTGCTGACAGAGCCATGCTTGATGCTGACTTTGAACGACTGCACAACGAACTCCCTGCCGATGTGAGAGAAACAATGCGGAAGCATGAAGCGGCTGGCACAACCGATGATCCCGCTTATAAGCAGGCAGATTAAGTCTTTCGATTACGCCACGTTTGTCGGGTCGACCCCTGGCCGGATTACTTCGACCGGGCACTCCAACGGCCGCCAGTGGGGAATGTGAACACCGAGGGTTGGGATATTCGAACGCGCCTCGGCGAAATTTGTGTTCCCACGCTGGTCACTTGTGGACGGTATGATTTTTGCACAACCGCCCAAGCGGCGGTCATTCATAAGGGCATCCTTGGCAGTGAGTTGGTCGTTTTCGAAAGGAGTTCGCACTACGCGCATGTTGAGGAGACTGACAAATACCTATCTGTTCTCAAGAACTTCATAGCCCGCATAGAGCAGTCCGACTAGCACAGAACTAATAAACGGTGGAACTCTTTTTTGAAGAGGAGTTCAGAGCCAAAGCTGGTAGTAAGTTCAGACATCAATGGCCACCCACCTTCCGCAGTAATGGATGTGGCTGCGGCACTCAAAAGCGGGGTACCAAAGCAAAATCGGCGCCATTTGAAAGGACTCGCCCAGCCAAACCGCTACGCCACTAAACTTTATGGTTGGCCGAAAATGAATAGGCATTATTTTAATTAGCAACATCTCGGTACAGAAGCGATGTTTTTCAGCAGGCCAGGTCACTCTCTACCACGCCTGGTCGTGTAACTTTTGTCTTTCAATTTCTCCGCTCGCGCAACGGACGCCCTGCGACATCCCTAGCCCCCCCAGTCCCTGATCCCCGATCCCTGATCAACACTCGTTGCAAAAACAACAGTTGTTGGATAAAGTGGAATAACAGCTTTACACCCTTATGAGCGAATGGTATCGAGGGTCTTCAGGAAAAAAGGTAGCGGGATGATGGCCGAACAGAAGAAGACTGATAAGCGAATCATAAGGACGCGCCAGTGGTTGTCGAAAGCTTTTTTGGAATTGTTGGAGGAGAAAGGCCTACAGAAGATGACAGTCCAAGACATTTCAGAAAGGGCGAATGTCAACCGGGCTACCTTCTACGCTCACTATGAGGATAAGTACGATCTCTTCAACACCATCATCGACCATTCCTTCCAGCAGAAGCTCGCGAGCAAAATCCCGGCTATGGCGGAATTCAACTTGGGTAACCTCAGGGTGCTTATTCTGGCGGTTTTCGAATACCTGGGACAGCTCAATGCCATCTATGCCAAGGCGGGGTTGCATCCTGGACCGGTGATAGAGACACGCGTTCAATACAAGATCAATGAGCTGATTTTGGATTGGCTAAGAAAAACGCAACCGTCCCAGATGAAGTGGTCATCGACTCCAGATATCACGGCCTCCGTGATAAGCTGGGCGATATTTGGGGCTGGATTGATGTGGAGCAGGGATCGGTCGCGATACCCAGCCGAGCATGTTGCCGATCATACCCTGCTTTTGATTGCCGGGGGATTGTACGGAAGCCTGATAGACTAAACGGTTCGACCACTTCCTGTTACGAGAATAATGCGCTGGGCAATCGATCCAGGGCCGACAAAACCCCTTGACAGAGTCGCTATACTATTACAAGCTAGGTATAAGTAACGATGGACATTTGGCAACGCGCAAGAGATAAGGTCGAACGCAGCGACTTGGAGACCGCTTGGTCTCTAGGCTTTGACACCTGCCAGCAATGCGGTGATTGGTTCTCCCTTGGAACAGAGGGCTGGGAAGATTGTGTTGAGTGCGGGCGCCAGTGCCCATCATGTGCGGAAACCGTCGGCTGGGAATGGTGTGAGGGGTGCGGATTAACCTACTGCCATTCATGCATTGAAGACGCCGATAGTTTCAGTTGTGCTGTGTGTATGATCGAATATTGAACCGATAAATGCGTATTATCCGCCGCTACCCGATTTGACCGGTACGTTGCCGGTGCGGCGCAAGAAAAACTCGGAGTAAGCCCCTGATTATTCCGGGGCTTTTCTATGACTTGCATCCGGAAGATCGAGTCTGTTAATAACACTAAAACCACAGGATTTCCTCGCCTTAGCAAAAGTGCCCAGCCGAAAAGTCATCGACCTATTGGTCTACGCCGCTAGATAACGAAATAGCAAGAGTGCACCCCCGATCACCCAGGTAAACCAAATACCAGCTTCCCATTGCATCCCAGGTCATGAGAATCAGGTTGTTTTCTGTCCATCCTTGGCTCAAACCTAGTGTGGGTTAAGCGCTCATCAGACGTGCCATTATGCATGGTGCCATTATGCATGTGAGGATAGTGACATTCGTCATGTTGCCCGCGTAGCAAGAATCGCTATAATTTCACCATTCTGTGTATAGATTTGTATATATATTTATGGATGCTTGGCCAAAAAATCTATATAAAGAGGTCGCTTCAGTCGTGAGAGATAATCTCTGAGGAGGAAACAGTGCTCGATTCAGCATATCCACCGCCCAGGCTTGTATTTTGGGAAAGCACAGCCGGGTGCAATCTTGCCTGCATCCACTGCCGACGGATCACCGTCGCGGACCAGCTCCTTCCCCAGGATCTTTCTACCGAGGAGTCCTTCGATCTGGTTGATCAGATAGCCGGAATGGGGCGGTCTATTTTCGTCTTGTCAGGTGGCGAGCCCCTCTTCAGGCCAGATATCTTTGACATCGCCCGCAGGGCAGCCGATGCTGACCTCATTGTCGCCCTGGCAACCAATGGAACGCTCATCGATGCAACCGCGGCCCGCGAGATCAAGGAGGCTGGGATACGACGGGTCAGCATCAGTTTTGATGGAGCCGACGCCCCGACCCATGATATTTTCAGAGGAGTAGGAGCCTTCGACAAGGCCATCACCGGAATGAGGCACCTACAAGAAATCGGCGTGCCTTACCAGATCAACACCACCGTCGCCAAACACAACGTCGACCAAATGCCGGAGACGCTAACCTTTGCAAAAGAAATTGGGGCTGTCGCCCTACATCTTTTCCTCCTCGTACCTGTAGGCTGCGGGGTAGAAATCGCCGACGATCAACAGATCTCGGCCGCCGAGTACGAAGAAGTACTGAATTGGATGTACGAGGCCGAGATGGAGGGGGGCATCGAACTAAAAGCAACCTGCGCGCCCCACTACTTCCGCATCGTTCGCCAGCGACAGGTTGAAGAGCGGCGGAACGGCGTTTTTCGAGAACGACCAAACAGTATGCACCGTCAGCAACACGCCGGCGCTCAGAATCACATAGGTGCCCAGAAACACGCCGGTGCCCAGAAACCAGGGCTGCACCCAGGGGGGAACGGACATCCGCATCAAGGCGGCGGGCATCCCGGTGGCCCCCCGGCGATGAACGCCATGACCAAGGGCTGTCTGGCTGGAACCGGTGTCGTTTTCGTCAGCCATCGTGGCGAGATCTTCCCATGCGGATACCTACCCGTCGAGGCAGGAAACATCCGTGGCCAGTCCTTCGAGAATATTTGGCAAGAGTCTCCTCTATTCGCCGACCTTCGAGATCCAGATCTGCTCGGTGGAAAGTGCGGCGTGTGTGAGTTCAAGAGAATATGCAGCGGCTGCCGGGCAAGGTCTTATGGCATGACCATGGATTACCTGGGAGAAGAGCCGTTCTGCACCTACGAACCCCACACGGTCGCGGCGACTGGATAAATAGATTGACTACGACCAGCGACCTTCTCCCCGAAAATACGGCCGTCCTTCTGCTCGCCTACGGAGGACCGGACTCACTGGACGATGTCCCAGCGTATCTCCTCGACATTCGTGGCGGCCGGGAGACACCCCAGGAACTCGTCGACGAGGTGACCGAACGATACAGGCTGATAGGCGGTCGATCGCCTCTGCTAGAGATCACCCGTAGTGTGGCGAATAAGCTCCAGAGCCAGATTGGCCTGCCCGTGTACATAGGCATGCGGCATTGGCAACCAACTATCAGCGATGTCGTTGGAAAAATGGACGACGACGGCGTGAGCCATATCGTAGCTTTCTGCATGGCCCCGCATTATAGCGAGCTAAGCATCGGGAAATACCGCCAGAAAGTAGAAGAGGCCATCGCCGGCCGGAACATAACGCTCTCTTTTACCGAGAGCTGGTACAAGCAACCCGATTATTTAAGAGGTCTGGCAGAGAATGTGCGTAAAACGATCGAGCGGTGGCCCACCCAGAAACGGGACGATGTGCAGATCATCTTCACGGCTCACAGCTTGCCCCAATCAATCCTGGAAAAGGGCGATCCTTATGACCGGCAACTGCGCGAGACGGCCGGACTTTTAGCCGAGGAGTTGGCTCTGCCTAGCGATCGCTGGACGTTTTCTTATCAGAGCGCTGCCAGAACCCCAGTTCCCTGGTTGGGTCCGCAGATTGAAGAGCATATCGTAGAACTGGCCGGGGCCGGACATCAAGAACTGCTTATCGCACCCATTGGCTTCATCTCCGATCATGTTGAAGTCTTGTACGACATCGACATTGGCGTTGCCCAGATCGCCCGCCAGCATGGCCTGCGTATCGAACGCGCACCTATGTTGAATGACAGCGCCCCCCTTATTGATGCCCTTGCCGCTCTATATCGTGCCAAATTGGAGCCGGTTACCTAACATGAGAAATAACAGCTGCAAGGGAAACGAGCAAGCCCCTTCCTCCACTTATCTAAGGAAACAACTATGAGCATCGTTCTGGTCGGACTGAACCATCGTACTGCGCCAGTCTCCTTGCGAGAACAGTTCTCGCTGGCAGATTGTGGAACCCGGATGGCCCTCGAGGATCTTGGTGTCGATCGTGATCATCATCAAAGGGAGAATACCAGGGCTGCACAGTTGAAGGAAGCCGTTATCCTTTCAACCTGCAACCGGCTCGAGGTTTACGCTGTCGTAGCGGGAGATCCTGCATCCGGACAGGACATTATCGAAGCTTACCTGGCCAACCTCCAGGGGATCGCGCCGCAAGAGCTCCGGCCGCATCTCTACTCACACCACGAAGAGGCAGCGGTGGGCCACCTTATGCGAGTTGCCGCTGGACTGGATTCCATGATACTGGGCGAACCTCAAATTTTAGGCCAGGTATCTGGCGCGCAGGCGGATGCCCAGAGGACAAGGACCATCGGCCCTGTCCTCAACCAGCTGTTCGACAGGGCTGTTCGTGCCGGAAAGAGAGCCCGGAGCGAGACCGAAATAGGCCGGCATTCCACCTCCGTCAGCCATACAGCAGTGCGTCTCGTGGGCGACGAATTGGGCGATCTATCCCAAATCAATGCCCTTGTAGTTGGCGCCGGTGAGATGGCAGAGGCCGCTGCCCGGGCTCTATTGTCCGAAGGAGTCCAGCAGCTAAATTTCATAAACCGGACCTACGCCCGGGCTGAAAGCATGGCCCGAGATTTTTCAGGGCAGGCGCTTAATTGGTACCATCTTCCTTCGGCTCTAACCATGGCCGATGTGGTGGTGACTGCCACTGGCGCTCCCCATGTGGTCATTCACGAAAGCGAAGTGACGTCGGTTCTACCTGAAAGGGCTGGAAGGCCGCTGTATTTCGTCGATATAGCCGTACCGAGAGATGTAGAAGAAACCGTCGGTGACCTGCCGGACGTTCATCTATTTGACATTGACCAATTACAGACAGTCGTCGATGCCAACCTGTCTCAACGACAGGCAGCTGTGCCAGATGTTGAAGCAATCGCGGCTCAGGAAACAATACGCTTCAACGAATGGCTGCAGAGCCGCCAGGTCCTTCCGGTTTTGGTTGAGTTAAGACAAAAGGCGAGAGAAATAGCCGACGGCGAACTCCAGCGCCATGAACGCCGGCTTGACGAGATGCCAAGCGATGACCGGGAAATGATCACCCAGATGGTCCACCGCATTGTCAATAGATTTCTTCACGAGCCGACGGTTCGCCTCAAAGCCTCGGCCGCCGATGGAAACGGGGTGGAATATGCGCACACCCTCCGCGACTTATTCGCCCTGGATGCCGTTGCTCAGAATACAGCACTAGCAGAGGAGCCAAGAAGTCCATTTGTGCCACTGAACACGACAAACGGGCAGCAAAACGAAGTGAATAAGCCGGGCGACACACAAACCAAAATAGCTGCCTCTGGCCAGGGTCACGAGTAAGTCCTAGTGACAGAATCTTTCAACTATCCGGAGACGTGGCGCCTAGGAAGTCGTGGCTCTGACCTGGCTCTCTGGCAGACATATCATGTTCGGGATCTGCTTCTCGAGGCCTGGCCCGGCCTAGCTGTAAACGTCGAGACTTTCAGCACAAAGGGTGACCAGATCCTCGACAAACCTCTTCCTGAATTGGGCGGCAAGGGCTTGTTTACGGCAGAGTTGGAGACGGCTCTCCGGCACGGCGCCATCGACGCCGCGGTACATAGTCTCAAGGATCTGCCAGTAGAACCACCGGTTGGCCTACTGGTAGGGGCGATTCCCCAACGAGAGAATCCGGCCGACGTCCTGATTAGCCAGTATGGATACACCATGGAATCGCTTCCCAAGGGGGCGATTGTAGGTACCAGCAGCCGGCGACGAGCAGCCCAGCTACGACACCACCGGCCAGATATCCAGACAGCCGATATCCGGGGCAATGTCCCAACACGCATCCGGAAAGCCTTTGATCCAGATGGGCCTTACGACGCCATTATCCTGGCCTACGCGGGATTAAAGCGGTTGAGAAGGACGGACGTGGTCAGCCAAATCCTTTCTGTAGACAGTTTCCTGCCAGCGCCGGGACAAGGGGCCTTAGGCATCCAATGCCGGGATGAGAGCGCGTCCCGGACGATGTTGAAACCATTAAACAGCTCTGCTAGCCAGGCCGCCGTAGACGCTGAACGGGCATTTTTGAGTGGACTAGGGGGTGGTTGCGCCCTCCCCATCGCTGCCTACGCCGACCTGGATGATGGGCAGTTGACTGTACGCGGCCGAGTTACATCGCCGGATGGGGTTCGCCAGATCGACCTAGTATCGCATGGCAGCCCGGCCGATGCCGGCCAACTGGGAGCCGATTTAGCTCTTGAGGCTTTAGAATTGGGCGCGGCCGAGCTCCTGGAGTCCGTAGCATGAATGGCAGCGAGCTGACTAGGACAAGCAAAAGGCCCTTACGTAGTCCCCAAGAGGAGCCAGGCCTGAGTGCACCGGCAGGTTTTGGGCTTAAAGGTAGGCGGGTGGTCGTTACCAGATCCGCGACCCAGGCTGATGAAATGGTTCAGCTCCTGAATAATTATGGCGCCGTACCTGTCCGCTATCCCTGCATCGAAATAATTCCACCGGAGGAAATGGGCGTATTAGATAGCGCTCTCCTTAAGGCATCGAAAAACGAATTCGAATGGCTTGTGATAACGAGCGCCAATACAGTTGAAGCCATCGTCGACCGGTTAGACGCCTTAGAAATCACCCTCGGCGATTTAAGGATCGCGGCCATTGGCCCAAAATCCGCTGAATCGGCCCGGGAGCATCTTGCTACAGAAGTCCATTTCGTCTCTAGTAAATATGTAGCCGAAGCCCTGGTCGATGAGATGGAAGTGACTAACGGGCAGCGAATCCTGCTACCCCAATCGGAAGTAGCCCGGCCCATTCTCGCCGACAGGCTTACCGAAAGGGGCGCCGTTGTGTCGGCGGTAGTGGCCTACCGAACGGTGACGGGGCAAGGGGGTGAGGACGTACCTTCCCTGCTGGCCTCAAGGCAAATTGAAGCCATCACTTTCACCAGCGCCTCCACGGTCCATTACTTTTTAGCCCGTTTGAAGGATGAAGGCGCTGACAGTGCTGATCTAGATGGTATTTGTCTGGCCGCAATCGGTCCGGTGACGGCCGACGCCCTCCGAGAAGTTTCCTTGCCGGTCGCCCTGATGCCCTCTACCTACACGGTGCCAGCATTGGTAGACGCTTTAGAAGAATATTTTCTTCGAGATCAGTAATCATGGATCGTAATTATGAGTAATTCACCGGTTTATCCAATTATGCGACCTAGACGTCTTCGCCGGAGCAAGGCGCTCCGAGATATGGTTCGGGAGACCACCCTGAGCCCGACCGACTTCATCTATCCACTTTTCATACGACCGGGAACCGGCATTAAACAACCTATCGCCTCTATGCCGGGCCAGTACCAGTGGTCAACAGACATGTTGGTTTCTGAGGTAAAGCACATCGCCGCGCTAGGTATACCGGCCGTTATCCTCTTCGGGATCCCCGAGAATAAGGACGCTTTTGGCAGCGACAACTTCGATCCAAATGGTATCGTCCCCCGGGCAATCAGGGCCATCAAGGATGCCGTCCCTGAGATGGTCGTCATATCGGATATGTGCTTCTGCGAGTACACCGATCACGGTCACTGTGGCGTTATTAACACACCAGATGGCGAGCACTTCAACCCCGCATTACCTCCTGGCTACCTTCTAAACGATCCCACGCTGGAGCTCCTCGGCCGGGCATCAATCACCCACGCCGAAGCCGGGGCCGACATAATAGCTCCGTCAGGCATGATTGACGGCATGGTATCCGGCATACGGACTGCCCTGGATTCCGCTCCGTACCATCATGTCTCTGTCATGAGTTACGCCGCCAAGTATGCCAGCGCCTTTTATGGACCCTTTCGAGATGCGGCTGAGAGCCCACCCAGTTTCGGTGATAGGAGCCAGTACCAGATGGATCCGCCTAACCGCCGCGAGGCGATGAAAGAAGTGGCCATCGACGTGCGCGAGGGGGCCGACATCCTGATGGTCAAACCGGCGATGCCTTACCTGGATATAGTGAGCGCCGTGCGACGGAAGTACGACCTCCCGGTCGCTGCATACCAGGTGAGCGGCGAATTCTCCATGATCCAGGCAGCGGCCTCTAAAGGATGGCTCGACCTGCAACGATCTGCTCTCGAGAGCCTGGTGGCCATTAAGCGAGCCGGCGCCGACATGATCATCACCTACTTTGCTATAGATGCCGCTGAATGGCTCAGTTAAGAAACAGGATATGAATCTTGAGCAATCCGAACCCCTGGATATCAGCGAAAAGGGGCAATCCGCTGACGGCGGCGAACTATCATCCGATAAGCGTCTGTTTATGCAACTCCTGGCCTTTGGGGAATGTACAGATACCGGTTCGCTGATAGCCGCTCTCGCCGAGGCTCAGGTAGACGGTGTTCTCTATGAAGATCTCAACGATCCGAGAGGGATCGCCTTGGTCATCATGAATGAAGATCCAGAGTATTTCATTAGGGATCTCCGCCAACTATTATCACAACCCCTCTTTGAGAAGTTGGTAGCAAAGCCAGAGTACACAATGTTCGGCCGGACGTACGCCCTGGGTTACGAGAGCGACCTGGAATCAGCCTTGATCCACCGACCGCGCAGCCGTATGCGAGATCCAGAGTTGCGTTGGGGTATTTGGTATCCGTTACGCCGATCCGGTTCATTTGAACAACTTTCCGCCAAGGAACAACGTGCAATTTTGAGGGAGCATGGCAGCGTCGGCAGGGCATTTGGTCGCGCAGGCTACGGTCACGATATTCGCCTCGCTTGCTATGGCTTAGATAAAAACGACAATGACTTTGTGATCGGCCTGCTTGGCCCTGAACTGTATCCACTGTCAGCCATCGTGCAACGGATGCGAAAGACAAGGCAGACCTCCCTTCACCTGGAACAACTCGGCCCATTTTTTATCGGAAGAGCTGCTTGGAAGAGCGAGATCAATAAAACATGACCAATAGCGAAATGGACTCCCGGATGCTGCGCGCCTGCCACCGGCAAGAGACCAACGCTACGCCTATCTGGCTCATGCGACAGGCCGGGCGGTATATGCAAGAGTACCGCGATCTTCGCCGCTCGTACGGCATTCTGGATATCATCAAGACGCCAGAATTGGCCTGCGAAGTGACGATGCAACCGATAGACGCCTTCGATCTGGACGCGGCCATCATCTTCGCCGATATCTTGCCGCCCCTGGAAGGCATGGGCTTGAGCCTGGAATTTGTAAAGGGAGAGGGACCGGTCATACACAATCCCGTCCGAACATTGGCCGACGTGGAGAAGCTGCGCACGCCGCAGGCAGAGGAAAGCCTGTCCTTTACTCTGGAAGCGATTCGTCTGGCCAGAAAGGAGCTTGAACACAAAGGCATTCCCCTAATTGGTTTCAGTGGCGCGCCCTATACTCTTGCGTCCTACGCTATCGAAGGCGGCGGCAGCCGCAATCACCGGCACGCCAAAGGATTGATGATGGGAGAGCCCGAGGTATGGCGCCGTCTTATGGAGAAGCTCAGCCGGGTCGTTGGTGATTATCTCCTGGCCCAAGCAAACGCGGGAGCCCAAATTCTGCAGTTATTCGACAGCTGGGCGGGCATCTTGAGCCCATCTGATTACCACGACTTGGTAATGCCCTACTCGCAACGCGCCATTGAGATCGCCCGCCAGGCGGGTGTGCCCATCATCCACTTCGGCACTAACACCAATGGAATGTTAGAGCTCATACGCGACGCTGGCGGCGACGTCATCGGTGTAGATTGGCGCATCGACCTGGATGTTGCCTGGCGGCGATTAGGACCGGATGTGGCCATTCAGGGCAACCTGGATCCGCTGGCCCTTTTCGCACCCTGGAGTGAATTGAAGCAACGGGCGCGGCGCGTCCTCGATCAGGCAGCCGGCCAGCCTGGTCACATATTTAACCTTGGTCACGGTATTCTGCCCCAGACCCCAGTCGACAATGTACGCCGCCTCGTGGACTTTGTCCATGAATACAGTAACAGTGGCAAATAATCAGAAATCTTGAATCGAACATGAACCAACGGAAATCAACACATGTTGTCATCATCGGTGGGGGGATCGCCGGGCTAAGTACAGCCTGGTATTTACAAGAGCAGGCCAGGGGGCAAGGATTAGACCTGAGATACAGTGTCCTAGAGCAAGCCAGCCGGTGGGGAGGCAAGATTCTAACCGAAAAGGTCGATGGATCTGGAGAGCTACCCTTTGTCGTCGAAGGAGGGCCGGACTCGTTCCTGACCCAGAAGCCATGGGCCCTTCAACTATCCCGCGAACTCGCCCTTGACGACCAGCTGCTTGGAACCAACGACCGGAACCGGAAGGTCTTTGTCCTCAATAGAGGGAAACCGACGCCTCTTCCCGATGGCGTACTGTTGATCGTACCTACCAAGGTGATGCCGTTTGCCATGTCGCCCCTACTCTCACCGCTGGGCAAATTACGGATGGGTCTAGATCTAATCATCCCCGCTAAACGTGATGGTGAAGATGAAACGTTGGCCGACTTCATAACGCGCCGCCTCGGACGGGAGGCCCTGGACAAGATAGCGGAGCCGCTGATGTCAGGAATATACAATGCGGAAGCGGAACGCCAGAGCCTTCTGGCGACATTTCCACGCTTCAGAGCGCTGGAAGAAAAGCACGGCAGCCTGATAAAAGGCATGCTGGCTAGCCGCCGGGCCCGGAGCAATGGAGCGGACACTCGTCCAACAGAAAACAAGGATAAACGCCCGGATACCTCCATGTTTGTCTCCCTGCGTGGGGGAACAGAAGATCTGGTCCACGCCCTGGTGGCAGGTCTTGACGGCGATTTGCGACTGAATACCGAAGTCAGGGAGCTACGCCGGGTGAATGGGGGATTCGAGTTGGAGGTTCAGGGCGACTCGCCCATTGCGGCAGATGCTGTGGTCTTGGCGATACCATCCTTCATTGCGGCCCGCCTACTCCAGGATGAGGCGCCTGAGGTTGCCACGAGATTGGAGGCGATACGCTACGTCAGCACCGGTACAATTTCCCTTGCTTACAGGGGTGAAGACATCGATATCTTGAATGGGTTCGGCCTGGTGATTCCCCGGAGTGAGGATAGGGCTATCAACGCCGTGACCTTAACATCGACCAAGTTCGATCACCGGGCGCCAGAGGGCCATGTATTACTCAGGGTATTTTTTGGCGGATCACGGAGTCCGCATATGATGGATCGGGACGATGAGGAGCTGCTATCCATTGTTCGTGATGAGCTTAGAGCCCTCCTGGGTATCGAAGCCAGGCCGATCTTCCACCGGATCTACCGCTGGCATCGAGCTAATCCCCAATACGACGTCGGGCATCTGAAACACATTGAGGAGATAGAAGACGCCCTTCCGGGAGGCCTCTACGTGACCGGAAGCCCGTACCGGGGTATTGGCCTGCCCGACTGTGTTCACCAAGGGCAACAAACTGCCGCTCGTATCCTGTCAGAAACCATCCAGGAGGAGCCAGAACCGGCTTGATTACCCGGCCATAGATATCGTGATGGGTTCCCGATTATTACCTCAGATGCCTAACACCATATGAGAGCGCCCGTGAGAATAACGGCCACATTTACTGGAGAATGACAATGAAGACGACTCGATCGGAAGAGCTGTTCAACGAGGCACAGCAGTTGATCCCAGGCGGTGTGGACAGCCCAGTGCGTGCATTTCGTAGTGTTGGTGGCACGCCTCGCTTCATGGCTCGCGGGGAAGGGGCTGCCATTTGGGATGCGGATGACAACCGGTATATCGACTTCGTTTTGTCGTGGGGACCCTTGATCCTGGGACATGCTCATCCGGCCGTCGTCGAAGCGATCCAGGAAGCCGCCGGTCGTGGTACGAGCTATGGCGCGCCGACCGCTCTTGAAAATGAGCTGGCCAGGCTGGCGATCGAGACAGTGCCCTCCATCGAGATGATACGTTTTGTCAATAGCGGAACGGAAGCAACCATGAGCGCCTTGCGGCTGGCTCGGGCGTATACCGGACGGACCAAGATAATCAAATTCGCTGGCTGTTATCACGGACATGCTGATTTGCTATTAGTTCAAGCCGGAAGCGGCGTGGCTACCCTTGGATTGCCCGATTCTCCAGGAGTACCAGCGGCTACGGCGGCCGATACCCTCACGGCTCCCTATAACGATCTGGAAGCGGTCCAATCCCTACTTGAGCGTTTTCCAGAGGACATTGCCGCCGTCATCGTCGAGCCCATCGCGGCCAATATGGGCTTCGTCATGCCCCAGCCCGGATTTCTTAGCGGTCTGCAGGAGTTGTGCCGTGCCTATAGCACGCTCTTCATCCTGGACGAGGTTATGACTGGCTTTCGCGTCGCCCCCGGCGGCGCACAAGAATACTGGGATCTTGACCCGGACGTCACCTGCTTAGGCAAGGTGATTGGTGGAGGCCTACCTGTAGGCGCCTATGCTGGAAAAAAAACCATCATGGAGACCGTAGCTCCAGCCGGGCCCATGTACCAGGCCGGTACCTTGAGCGGCAACCCCCTGGCGATGACCGCGGGCCTGGCGACGCTAAGAACCCTCCTAGCTCCCGGCGTTTTCGATGTAATTTCCAAACGGACGGCCGATCTCGTCGAAGG
>JBARZW010000208.1:0-2903 GCA_049650305.1 Promineifilaceae bacterium (SeqCode) | reverse complement strand
ATCATAGACTGGGGATCTATTATCCATACGGGTGCAAGCAAAGCTGGCTGTAATCCAACCTTGTGAGTTTATCACAGATGGGCTGTTGGGCTGTAAAATGGTTGACAGGCCGAGAAGGGTACAGGGGGAAAGGGGCAGGGGGAAAGAGACCGGCCCACAGGAGTGGGCGGCCGGGAGGACCCGGCTTGGCCGAACTGCGTTCGGCATCGCGGGGCAGGGAAGGGGGCAGGGGGAAAGGGGAAAGGATGCAAGTGGCAGGCAGCAGGAGGAAAGTCGTTCACATGTAGATTGGATATGGGGAAGGGACGCATGTAGCGGGTAACAGCTGTATGGTGGAGCATGGTTCGGAATACGAAAAGCGGAATGTAGGGGCGACGCGCGCGTCGCCCTGATAGGTGTTTGAGAAATCCGGGAAATGGCACACCGTGGACAGGGAATAACACACGGCCAAAACCGCCGGCAGTAGGGGCAGGTCTTGTGCCCGCCCGGCCGAGCGAACCACGTTGGCCGAAAGGACTCGTGCTGAGAGTGCTCAGCTTGGGCGACGCGCGCGTCGCCCCTACGAACGGTGTGAAAGCGTGACGAGAAAAGCTCGGTTTGGCTGATAGGAATGGGCTTGGGCGGTCAGTCATCTCCCGTTAATTGTTCCTCCGGAAATTGAGCTTTTGACAATTTCTCCACTAACTCCCGGAGCAATCTGACCCGATATTCTGGGGCAAGCGGAAGGGCGGTTTTGTACAAGACGTTCAAGAAGCCGGCACGGTACTCATCGGGTAACTTGGGAAGGTATCGCTCCAACTCGACGAGGAAGATGCTGTCGGCGATGTGGGGAATGAGGTTGGGAAAGATACGCCGGAGTATCTCGAGGGTTTTAATGGGATCCCCACTGCGGCCGTGGATCTCCAGGGTGAGCTGGGCGACTTGTTCCGGAAGATGTTCCGGATCTCGGGCGATAGAGAGGCCCAATTTACCGAGGGCCGGAAAGGTGGGCATGGTGGCGTACTCGCCAGTTTTTAAGGCGTTGAGGTTGCCTTTTGGAGCCCCGGCACCACGGGGACCGAGCTCGTGGTCGCGGTGGGAGCGGCAATGTTCGTCGCCGCGCATGGCCCAGGACCGGCAGCCTTGAGCTAGACAGTGACGTTTGGCGGAGTTACGGGGCATGCTGAGAGTACTCGTGCCGACAGGAGTCGGCTTGGGCGAACTCCGTTCGCCAGGGCGCGAGGACAGGGCGGCGTGAAAGACTCTGCTTGTATGAATGACGGAGATGGAATTGTATTGGCTCCATAAGAAGAATAATAGCACAAATGTTCTATAGGAACAAGGGGAAGGGGGCAGGGAGCAAGGAGGAGGCTTCTAAGGGGACTAAGCCCACCGAGAGGAACTCAGCTCGGGCAGTTTGCAGGTAGGCAAGTGGCAGGTAAGAGTGGGTCGTGCATAGACGGGAACCGATTCCGGAAGGGGCGGGTCTTGTACCCACCCGTGGTCGGATAACCGGTTAAGCGAAGTGCAGCTTGGCGAAGTTTAGAAAACTGGCCGAGAGGACTCGGCTTGGTGCAAGCACTGGTCGTAGAATTGTTCGGGCCAGGCGGCCGGGGTGGGTTGGCGGAGGGATTGAACGACCTGTTTCAGGGTCCAGGCGGCGAAGGTATCCTCGTTTAGCAGGCAGGACCGGTATTTCGCTACGGCCGTGCTGCAGTAGTTGTTGTCTTGGGGGTATAGGAAGACGAAGAAGCCGTCCTCGAAGGAGTCTGCGATGAGGTGGATTCCGGCTAAAAGGTGGTCGCGCCAGATGGATTGGAGGATACGGGCCTGGTGGCGGAAGCCACGGCCGTCGGATTTGATGTAGGCGTTGTGTTGGCGGGCTAAGGCGTCAATGTCAGCGGTCATGATGATCCTCAGTTCCTTTGTTGATATATGTGGTTTGAATCGATATAGTCGCCCGTCACCTGTAAGACGCTATACAGCAAGAACTGATCTTGCGGTCATGACAACTGTCTTCTCGAGTGCAAACTTATGCTGCGAAGTACGCAGGAGACTTAGGGTTCTTGATCGCAACTGCGAGGTGGTCGATTTTGATAAGCTTTGACTTGCCGTAAATTCTGGGATAGTTTGCGGTTTACAACCATTGAGACCATAGCATAGGAGCAGATAATTCACACAGAGAGGCGGCAGATTCTTCTTCCAATATATTAGCCATCGGCCGACGAGAGAAGAAAGATAGACTCTCAATTTGCTACTCTTTATCCGACTGATGTCATGATAGCTTAGACCATTATCCATTAATATCGCACTCAATAGACTTGTTTTCTCGTATATGTCCACTAGTAGCTGGTTAATTCCCAATAGCCGGTAGTCAGTTGGGGAGTGTTTACGACGATCTACGGGGTCTTTGGCAGGTTTTGTTCGCTTTGTACTTCGCGTAACTTTACCTGCTCGTCCAATACGCCGCGCATGGCCCTTCTCTCGCGCGCTTAAATGACCTGCTAAGTGAGCTTGCAGCTCTTTTTTCGGTAGATAACTCTTGCAAACAGGACAGCTCACGAGAAATCCGGTGAGTTCTTTACTATTTGAGGGTACGGTCTGCTTTGCCGGGCGATGTTGCTTAGGCGGATTGCTTCGGTTGCCCGTTAATGGTCCAAGATTGTGAGCATGTAAACGATGGCTATCGATTTGATTACGACGGTAGGTCTGCTTTGGTCGACGGTGACCGTATCGCTGATGCTCCTTATTGGTACGACGGCAGGTATAGCACACGCCATGAGCCCATGCTTGAATTTGATTCCCGCAACCAGGACATATGGCCATATCTAGCTAGCTCCTCGTGCGATACTTATCACGTATTTCCGACGGATGGCTGCGCCCTCCAATCGATGAACAAAAATACTCCCAGTATTTATGAGTTT